>CAZMUK010000032.1:0-24874 GCA_964569415.1 uncultured Luteolibacter sp.
CATCGACCAATGCGTGGCCCAGGGCGTACCCTTCGCCCGCGAGTACGGCGGGCTCCTCGACAACCGCTCCTTCGGCGGCGCGCAGGTCTCCCGCACATTCTACGCACGCGGGCAGACCGGCCAGCAGTTGCTGATCGGTTGCTACCAGGCACTGTCCAAGGAAATCCGCCGCGGAGGGGTCAAGATGTTCCCCCGCACGGAAATGCTCGATCTGGTGGTGGTCGACGGCCACGCGAAGGGCATCGTGGTGCGCAACCTCAACACGGGTCATGTGGAATGCCATGCGGCCGACGCGGTGATTCTCGCCACCGGGGGCTACGGCAATGTGTTCTTCCTTTCGACCAACGCGATGGGCTGCAATGTGACGGCCACCTGGCGGGCGGCCCGCCGCGGCGCGCTTTTCGCAAACCCCTGCTTCACGCAAATCCACCCGACCTGCATCCCGGTCTCGGGCGACTACCAGTCGAAGCTGACCCTGATGTCCGAGTCGCTTCGCAACGACGGCAGGATCTGGGTGCCGAAGTCGCGGGAAACTGCGGAAAAACTCCGCAACCGCACGATGGATCCCAACGAGGTCCCCGAGGACCAGCGCGACTACTTCCTCGAACGCAAGTACCCTTCCTTCGGCAACCTCTCGCCCCGCGACATCTCCTCGCGCGCGGCCAAGGAGGTCTGCGACGCGGGCCTCGGCGTGGCCCCGACCGGGCTGGGGGTCTACCTCGATTTCCGCGACTCGATCCAGCGCCTCGGCGAACCGGTGATCCGCGCCCGTTACGGAAACTTGTTCCAGATGTACGGGAAAATCGCGGGCGAGGATCCCTACACGCGCCCGATGATGATCTACCCGGCGGTGCACTACACGATGGGCGGACTGTGGGTGGACTACAATCTGATGTCGAACATCCCGGGCCTGCATGTGCTCGGCGAGGCGAACTTCTCCGACCATGGTGCCAACCGCCTCGGTGCCTCGGCGCTGATGCAAGGACTCGCGGACGGGTATTTCGTGATCCCGGCCACGATTGCCAACTACCTCGCAACCCAGAAGCCGGGCAGCGTCACCATCGCCGCCCCGGAATTCGCGCAGGCCGAGACCGAAACCCGCGCGCGGATTTCACGGCTGCTCTCGGTCGGAGGAAAACGCACGGTGGACTCGTTTCACCGCGATCTGGGCAAGATCATGTGGGACGAGTGCGGCATGGCCCGCTCGCGCGAGGGTCTCACCCGCGCCTTGCGCGACATCCCGGCGATCCGCGAGGAGTTCTGGAACAATGTGATGGTCCCGGGTTCGGGCGACAACGCGAACATGGAACTCGAGAAGGCGGGACGGGTCGCGGACTTCCTGGAATTCGGCCAGATGATGTGTCACGATGCGCTCGACCGCGAGGAGTCCTGCGGCGGACATTTCCGTGTGGAACACCAGTTCACCGAGGACGATCCGGAGGTCCGCGCGGGCAAGACACAATCGGGCGAAGCAAAACGCCATGACGACCGCTTTTCGTATGTGTCCTGCTGGGAGTACAAGGGCCCCGACGCAGCACCGGTCCTGCACAAGGAACCGCTGGTCTACGAAACGGTGAAGGTGGCGATCCGCAGCTACGCCTGAGCCTGCGGCGGCTCAGACTTTGCGCGGGCGGTTCCCGTCGTCCACCAGGAGCACCTTCGGGCGGAAGCCGCGCGCCTCGGACTCGTCCATCTGGGCGTAGGCCACCACGATCACAAGGTCCCCCGCGGTGACCAACCGGGCCGCGGCGCCATTCACGCAGACCACTCCGCTGCCGCGCGGACCCTCGATGGCATAGGTGATGAAGCGCTGGCCGTTGTCGATGTCGTACACATGGACCTGCTCGTGCGGCAGGATGCCGGCCTCCTCCATCAGGGCGACATCGAGCGTGATGCTCCCCTCGTAGGCAATGTTCGCCTCGGTCACCACCGCGCGGTGGATCTTGGCCTTCATCAGGGTCAGGACCATGGCGGGCAAACGCTACGGGAGGAGGGGCCCGCGCGCAACCCCCGGGACAGGGGAAAGCGCGGCAACCGCCCCGCGCCGTTCAGAACTCGGTCTCGACCCCGGTTTCCGCCACTTCCACCGATCCCCCGTGTCTCTCGCGCAGGGCCGCAGCCAGCGCCGTGGAGGCCTCCTTTTCACCATGAACAAGCCACACCCGCTCCTTCGTACCCGTGATGCGGTCGAAGTACCCGAGCAATTCCGAATGGTCGGCATGACCGGAAAAGGAATCCACCGCCTCGATCCGCGCCCGCACCTTGTGCCGCCCGCCGAGGATCGGGACTTCCTTCTCGCCGTCGCGGATCCGCCGGCCCAGGGTGTTTTCGGCGCAGAAACCCACGAAAAGAACCGTGGTGTCCGGATCACCGATGTGGTTGCGCAGGTGGTGGAGGATCCGTCCGGCCTCGCACATTCCGGAGGCGGAGATGATGATGCAGCTTCCCTCCACTTCATTGAGCGCCTTGGAGCCCTTGACGCTCCGCACCAGCGTGAGGTTCTCGAACCCGAACGGATTCTGCCGATCGAAGAGCGAGCGGTAGACCTCGTCGTTGAAGGAGTCGGGGTGCAGGCGGTAGATCTCGGTGGCGCTCACCGCCATCGGGCTGTCGACATACACCGGGAGGTGGGGCACCTGACCGCTTTCGAAAAGGCCGTTGAGAATGAAAAGCAGTTGCTGGGTGCGCTCGACCGCGAAGGCGGGGATGAGCACCCGCCCGCGGCGAGCGGCCGCCGCGCGGATGATCTCGGCAAAACGCCCGCTCATTCCCGGCGGCGCATCGTGCTCCCTCCCGCCGTAGGTGCTCTCCATCAACAGGAAATCCACATCCTCGACCGGCACCGGATCGCGCAGAACCTCGTTGCCGCCCCGGCCCACATCGCCGGAGAACAGGAACCGCCGCGTTGTTTCCACCCCGCCTTCGCGGACCTCGAGCAGCACCTGCGCGCTGCCGAGAATATGCCCGGCGTCGATGAAGGTCGCCGTCACACCATCGACAACCGGAATCCGGCGATCGTAGCCGATGGTCACGAATTGCCGCAGACAGCGCTCGGCGTCCTGCTCGTCGTAGAGCGGCGCCACCTCGCCCAAGCCGTCGCGGCGGCGGTGCTTGTTGAGCCAGTCGATGTCGCCCTGCTGGATCCGCGCGGAATCGGCGAGCATGACCTGGCAGAGGTCGCGGGTGGCGTGGGTGGCGAAGATGTTGCCGCGGAACCCGCTTCGCGCGAGGTTGGGCAGGTTGCCGCTGTGGTCGATGTGGGCGTGGGAAAGGATGACCGCATCGATGTCCTTCGGTTCGAAATACGGGAAACAGCAGTTGACCTCGTAGGCGCGCGAACGCACCCCTTGGTAGAGACCGCAGTCGAGGAGAATGCGCCTGCCATTGACTTCGAGGAGGTGCTGCGAACCGGTGGTGGTGCCGGCGGCACCGCAGAACTTGAGTTTCATGGTGAAGGTTGCGGGGAAAGGATTTTGGAAAACACCCGGGAATCGCGTCCGGCCGCCTCGTACTGGGCGCGGCGCGGCGCGGGCAGGACATCCACCGCGGCAGCGGCATATCCGAGCTTTCCGGTGAAAAAGTCCGCGGCGCGGTTGCTCAGCGCGAAGACCCGCGGAATGCCGGCGGCTGCAGCGACCGACTCGGCATGGCCGACCAACTCGGCACCGTAGCCGCGGCCCTCGTGGGCCTGCTTGACATAAAGACAGGCCACCTCGCCGCAACCGTCTCCGGGATACGGATGCAGGGCAACGCAACCGATGACATTGTCGTCGATGGTCATCACATGGAAATCGCCGATCCGCGACTGGATGTCCTCGTAGGTGCGCTCGACCAGTTTGGTGCGACGAACGGAGCGGCCGATCATGCCGAGCAGTTCCGGAATGTCTTCCTCGCGCAGCGGGCGGATCATCCGGTAGCTGTCGGCATGGACCATGGTGCCCACGCCCTCGTTGGAGAACAGCTCGTCGACCAACACGCCCTGGCGCCTTCCGTTGAGCACATGCACCCGCGGAACCCCCGCGCGGCACGCGGCGGCCGCGGCCCGCAGGAGTGTCGCGCTTTCGGCATCGGTTCCGCTCGCGGCCCGCTCGGCATCCGCCGCACGAATCGCGTGCACGGGCGCCCCGTCGATCAGGATGGCCTCCTCAAGCAGCGCGATGACCTTGGAAACCCCGACTCCTTTGGCAAAGCCGACCACCGATTCATCGAGCGGGGCCGATCCGGATGCGTCGATCACCGCCGACTGCCCCCGGCCGAGGATGTCGAGGGTTTCCCGGACCGCTGCCGGATCCCCGATCGAGTGCGCGACCCGAGCGGCCATGATTTCGCATTCGAGGGTCCAGTCGAAAAGGTCCTTGATGTCCCCGCCGAGTACACCAAGCACGAGCTTCACCCCGAGATCCTCGAGCACCGCGAGATCCAGCAGCGTTTCGGCCACGGCAGGCTCGGGAAGGATGCCGGCCTCGATCAGGACAAGGAACACCTTGCCGCGGAACTGCGGAATGTACTGCAGTACCTCGCGGACATCGCTGGACTGGGCCACGAACCACCTTGATCCGGGGCCGCGCCGCGAGGCAAGAACGGGTTTGCAGCATCCGCGGGCGGACACTTGCCAGCGGCCCGCCGGGCCACCATCCTCCCGCCCATGTCACGCCAGCACCGCATCGCAGTCCTCCCGGGAGACGGGATCGGCCCGGAAGTCATGCACGAGGCTCTCCGCGTTCTCGACAAGGTCTCGGATCAGCACGGATTCGCAGTCGCACGCGAGACCCACCCGGTGGGCGGCGCCGCGATCGATGCCTGCGGACACCCGCTGCCCCCGGAAACCCTCGCTGCAGCGGAACGCTCGGACGCGATCCTTTTCGGCTCGGTGGGCGGACCCAAATGGGAAGGCCTCCCTCCCGAGATCCAGCCCGAGCGCGGTGCCCTGCTTCCGCTGCGCAAGCACTTCGGTCTCTTTGCCAACCTGCGTCCCGGAGTATGCCTGCCATCGCTCACCCACGCCTCTCCGGTGAAACAGGAACTCATCGCCGACGGCTTCGATGTCCTCTGCGTGCGCGAACTCACCGGCGGTGTCTATTTCGGCTCGCCGAAAGGCCGCCATACCGAGAACGGCGAAACGGTCGCGCTCGACACGATGATCTACCGCCGCTCTGAAATCGAACGGATCGCCCGCGTCGCCTTCCGCGCCGCACAAGGCCGCAAACGGAGACTGCTGTCGGTCGACAAAGCCAATGTGCTCGCCTCCTCGGTGCTCTGGCGCGAGACGATGGAAGAGGTTGCGCGGGAGTTCCCCGATGTGGAGCTCTCCCACATGTATGTGGACAACGCGGCAATGCAACTGATCCGCCGCCCCGGGTCCTTCGATGTGATCGTGACCGAGAACCTGTTCGGAGACATCCTCTCGGATGAAATGGCGATGATCTCGGGCTCGCTGGGGATGCTTCCCTCGGCCTCGCTCGGCGCCGCGGGCGACGGCGGCCTTCCCTTCGGCATGTACGAACCCTCGGGAGGTTCCGCTCCGGATATCGCCGGCAAGGGAGTGGCCAACCCCATCGCCCAGATCCTCTCACTGGCCATGCTGCTGCGCTTCTCACTCGGCGAAACCAAGGCGGCCGAGGCGGTCGAGCGCGCGGTGAACACCGCTATCGACCGCGGCCTGCGCACAGCCGACATCGCCACCGGCCGCGAAGGGGAGACACCCGTCGGAACCTCCGGCATGGGTGACGCAGTGCTCGCCGCCCTCTGAGCCGTTGGAAAGCCGTCAGAAGCCGTCCGCCCCTTGTCCGGCGCACCATGCCCCGGAGACCACAGGCTCCGGCACGGCCTCGCACACCGCGCGCCAGCCGGGGAAATTCCACAGATTGGGAAATCCCCGGCATTGCCGCGGTTTCACCGGATGAATCCGGCACGCACCGTTTTCAAACATCACGCAGTCGTGGCCGTTGCGCTCGCCCAGCGAAAGCCCCTGACGGTCGCCACGCAGGCGGGTGAAGCGCGCGATGAATTCCTCCTCACCCATCCCGAGATGCGCAGCGATCGCCGAAACCTCGTCGGCATCCACGCGCACATCTCCCGGCCAGCGGCAGCAGTTTCCGCAACGCATGCAACGGTAACGCACCAACGGATCGAGCGGCACGCCGCGGTTGGCGATACTCCCGCAGTTGCCGAGATCCCCGCTCACTGCAAGCGACGATAGTGGAAATCGACCCGACTCAGGAACCACCGCCACTTGCGGCCGGGCCTGCCTCCGTCGAGGAGAAAGTGCGGACAATTCTTGTTCGGCGGGTTCCTGCCGCGCCGCGGCCAATGATAGTGCGGAACGACATGACGCAAGGGAATGCCGTTGCGCTTCATCAGCACCGCGGTGAGACGCGCAGTCCGCTCGATGGTCGCCGATCGGCTGCTGCCGCGATGCTCGCACATTTCGATGCCGATCGAAAGCCGGTTGCCCGGACCGTGGAAATCCGCGTGCTCCCCCTGCTCGGAGGTGGGCATGTGTTGGATCGCGACCTTGTCGTCCACCGTGAAATGCCAGATCAGGTAGCCGATGCGATTGCCGTAACGGGTCTTGGGGGAACGCAACCTGCCGTTCTTGAGGGCCTCGGAATGCTTCCATGCGTCGGCCGCGTAGTTTTGCGTGCTGTGGATGGTGATGTAGCGCGGACGCATCGGCCGCAGAACCTTGCGCCCATGCCGCCCGCGCGGCACAAGATCGGCCGTGAGATTGACCTCGCGGCACATCTGCCACATCGAGACCTGACCGCGCGGCCCCGGACGGTAGCCGCCGCGCACCGGTCCCGCCGGAAAGCACTGGACGAGCGCCAGAGCCAGCAACGAAAGAAGCGCCCATCGGCGGAAACAGCTCACGGCACGGCTTGTACCGCATCCCACCTCGCGGCGAAACGAAATTCGCTCCAACCGCCCCGCCGCCGGGTTTTCCCGCGCCCCGGAATTTTCCGGTTGTCAAACGGCACGCCAGCCCTTGGAATCCTCTCCCCGGCTTCCGGCCGCGGGTGGTCTCAGGCTCGATAGCTCAGTTGGTAGAGCAGCGGATTGAAAATCCGCGTGTCGCTGGTTCGATCCCGGCTCGAGCCACCACTTGAAGCCCAAGGGGTTTTGGAACGGAACGCAGCAGTCCACGGGGCGGCACACGCCGGGAGCTCGCCGAAAACATGCCGCGGCACCGGGAGGATCCGCCCCATTCCCGGAAGTCCTACTTGAGAAAGACCTCGCGGGGCTTGGCACCGTCCCCGGGGCCGATCACGCCGCGCTGCTCGAGGATGTCGATGAGGCGCGCCGCCCGCGTGTAGCCGAGACGCAAACGCCGTTGGAGCAACGAGGTGCTGGCCCGGCCTTCCTGGCGAACCACTTCGATGCACTTGATGACAAGCTCCTCGTCGGCGTCCGACACCTCCTCCTCATCCGAATCGTCCCCGGACAACGAGGCCTGGATGTCGGCCTCGAAACGCGGCGCGCCCTGCGCGGCGCAGTGGTCGATGATCCGCTCGACCTCGGCATCGGTGACGAAGGCACCCTGCGCGCGCTCGAGTTTGGCGGAACCAGGAGGCAGATAGAGCATGTCGCCCTTGCCGACCAATTTCTCGGCGCCCTTGGTATCGAGGATCACCCGTGAATCAAGCTGCGAGGAAACCTGGAACGCGATCCGGCACGGGATATTGGCCTTGATGATGCCGGTGACCACATCCGCACGCGGCGTCTGGGTGGCGATGATGAGGTGGATGCCCGCCGCACGCGCCTTCTGCGCGATCCGCGCAATGCACATCTCCACATCAGCCGGCGCGGTCTGCATGAGGTCGGCCAACTCGTCGATGAGCACGACAATGTAGGGAAACCGGTCGGGCACCTCTTCCTCCTCCACCACATCCTCGTCCTCTTCCGGCGCAAGATCCCCCGCGGCAAGGGCCGCGGCCACCTCATCCATGTCGCCGTCCGCTTCCTCCTCCTCGCCCACCCAGTCCGGCGGACGATGGCTGCGCGGCACCTCGTCTCCGGACTCCTCCGCGCCATCCTCGCCGTCGTCTCCGGCTTCCTCCTCCCCGCCTTCCTCCCATTCGCCGCTTTCCTCTTCCTGCTCTTCCTCGTCCCCCTCCTCTTCCTCGACAGTCTCCTCCATGGCGGGACCCGCCCGCTCAGGGCGGGGGCGATTGTTGAAACTGTCGAAGTTCCTCACCCCCTCCTTCGCAAAGATCCGATACCGCTTCTCCATCTCATTGACCACCCACTTGAGCGCGGCAACGGTCTTCTTGGGATCGGTCACCACCGGCACGACAAGGTGCGGCAAGCGGTTGTACATCTGCATCTCGACCACCTTGGGATCGACCATGATGAAGCGGAGTTCGTCCGGGCCGAACTTGAAGAGCATCGAGGCGATGATCGAATTGATGCAGACGGACTTGCCGGATCCGGTGGCGCCGGCGACGAGCAGGTGGGGCATGGCCGCGAGGTCGCCGATCACGGTACGGCCGTACACATCCTTGCCGAGTGCGAGCGGGATCTTCTTTTTCGCGGAGCGGAACTCGGCATCGTGCAACAACTCGCGCAAAGGCACCGCGATCTTCTGGGAATTGGCAATCTCGATGCCCACGGTGTCCTTGCCGGGAATCGGCGCGAGGATGTTGATCCGCTCCGCCCGTGTCGCGCGCGCGATGTCGGCCTCAAGCTGCGAAATCCGCGAAACCCGCAAGCCAATGCCGGGATAGATCTCGTAACGGGTGATGGTCGGTCCGCGCGTGATGTCGCCGGGCGTGACATCGATCCCGAAAGCCTTGAGGGTCTCGATGATGACATGCTGGGTGGCCAGCAACTCGTCGCGGTCGGCCTCGGGCGCCCCGCCCGATTCATCGGCATCAAGCAGGTCAAACCCGGGCAACTCGTAGTTGGCGAAGCCGTCCACCGAAAGGAAGCGGTGACCCTGCCGCTTGCGCTCGAAGGGTTTGCTGCCCGGCTTTACCGGACCGGTGACCGCGGGACGCGATGCGTCGATGATCTGCGGCGGCTGAATCTCGCGCAACGGAAGGTAGGCCTGACCCGCCTCGTCCTCATCCGCCGCGGAGCGGCGCGCGGCGGCAAGCGCCTCCTCCCGCTCCTTGCGCCGCTGCTCCCGCTGACGCTCCTTTTCCGCAAGCAACTCGGCCTCGCGTGCCGCAACCTTGCCGGCCTCGGAACGGCCCTCCCTCCACGCGAGGAATTTCTCCCACACCAATCGCAAACAAGCCCCGAAGAACGCCAGTGGCTTGCGGTCGGCCGCGAGCACCACCGAGACAAGATACACCACGCCCGACAGCAGCAGGGTGCCGATCGTGCCGATCGAATTGACCAGCACGAGCCCTCCGAGGCTGGCGCCGATCACCCCGCCCGGCTTGCCGGGAATCTGGCAGCGGGCGGCCCAGTCCTTGAAGCACCAACCGCAGGCGTGCAGCCACACCGCCCCGGCCACGAGCATGAGGACCAGTCCGATGGCGACCCGCGGCCAGAGATGCCGCTTGAAGACGAGCTTGAGCAATCCAAGCCAAAGCAAGCCGAGCGGCAGCAGGTAGGCCGCGGCCCCGAAGAGGAGAATCTGCAAAAACCCGATCATGCCGCCCACCGGCCCCAGCAGATTTTCCCCGCGCTCGCCGTTTTTCGCGGCAAAGGCGTCAAACCAAGACCACCTCGGCAAATCCGCCGGACCATAGCGGATCAAGGACAACAGCAGCACCAGCCCCCCGGCGATCCAGAGGAGGCCGGAAACCTCGTTGCTCCAGCGGGGCGCCTCGTCGGGCTCCCCTTTCCTGCGGTTGTCTCTCCCTGCCATCGTTTCCCCGGTCCGCATCCTCCCCGAATCGGGCCCTCCCTGCAAGAATGATTTCGGGATCCGGAATGTCCGGAAATCCTGACAATACCCCTTGGTCCCGGGCCCACCCGGGCCGCGGCTCACTCGACGGTCACGCTCTTGGCCAGATTGCGCGGTTGGTCGATCTCGCAGCCCCGCAGGCAGGCGACATGGTAGGCGAGCAACTGCAGGGCCACCACCGCTGGAACGGTTGCCGCGAGCGGATGGCAGCGCGGGATCTCGATGCACTCGTCCATGTGGGAGGCGGCCTCCGCATCGCCCTCGGTGATGATCCCGATGATCCGCGCGCCGCGGGCGCGGCATTCCTCGATGTTGCCCAAGGTCTTGTCCTTGCCGGGAATGTCGCAGGCCACCGCTATCACCGGAGTGCCCTCCTGCAGCAGGGCGATCGGGCCGTGCTTGAGCTCCGCGGCGTGGTACCCCTCGGCGTGGATGTAGGAAATCTCCTTGAGCTTGAGCGCACCCTCCAGCGCCACCGGGTACATCGGCCCGCGACCGATGAAGAAGGCGTGCTCGCCCGTCCGCAGCATGCCGGCCACCTCCGCGATCCGCGGACCCCGGGCAACCACGCGCTCAACCAAGGCCGGCAGGGCCTCGATCTCACGCGCGAAGGCCATGCCGTCCTCCCGCGAAAGCCTCCGGCCGCGGCCGAGCTTGAGCGCCATCATCAGCAAGACCGACACCTGGCAGGTGAAGGCCTTGGTGGAAGCCACCGACATCTCGGGCCCCGCATGCAAGTACACGCCACGACCGGTCTCGCGCGCGATGGTGGAACCCACCACATTGCAAAGACTCATCACAAAGGCCCCCTTTTGCCGCGCCTCACGAACCGCCGCAAGGGTGTCGGCGGTCTCGCCGGACTGGGAAATGGCCACGACAAGATCGCGGCTGTTGAGGATCGGGTTGCGATAACGGAACTCGGCGGCCTGCTGCACCTCGCAGTCGATGCCCGCGAGATCCTCGAAGGCATACTCGCCCACCAACCCCGCGTAGAGGGATGTGCCGCATCCGACCAACACGATGCGGCCCAGCTCGGCCAACTCGCGCGGCGAAGTGCCCATGCCGGAAAGCACCGAGGATCCGAGCTGGAAATCCAACCTGCCGCGGATGGCATTGGACAAGGCCTCGGGCTGCTCGTGCACCTCCTTGAGCATGAAGTGCTCGAAGCCGCCCTTTTCCGCCGCCGTTTCGTCCATCCCGATGTCGGCGATCTCGCGGGTGACCGGGATGTTGTTGAGGTCGCGGATCTCCACCGAGTCTGCAGTCACCACCGCGATGTCGTCATCGTCCAAGTAGATCACGCGCTGGGTATGGGCCAAAATGGCGGAAGCGTCGGAGGCGACGATCGACTCACCGTCCCCGACCCCGATGACGATCGGGCTGCCCCGCCGGGCGGTGATGATTTTGTCCGGTTCCTTGGCGGAAAGCACGGCGATGCCGAAGGTGCCCTCGACTTGGTGCAGCGCGTCGCAAACGGCCTGCAGGAGATCGCCCTTGTCGTGCTCGCCGATCAAGTGCGCGAGAACCTCGGTATCGGTGTCGGAATCGAAATGATGGCCCTTGGCGATGAGCCTGGCCTTGAGCGCACGATAATTTTCGATGATCCCGTTGTGGACCAGCGCGATGCCGCCGCTGCCGTCGAGATGCGGATGCGCGTTGGCCTCGGTGGGCGGACCGTGGGTTGCCCAGCGGGTATGCGCGATGCCGGTACCGCTGCGCGCAACCTTGCCGTTGGCCCACTCGTCGCGCACCCTGTCGCCCAGGGCGGCGACCTTTCCGGCCGCGCGCGCCACTGCCAACTCTCCGTTGCTCAATACCGCGAGTCCCGCGGAATCATAGCCGCGGTACTCGAGGCGCCGCAACCCGTTGATCAATACCGGCGCAGCATCGGCTTTGCCCACATATCCTACGATTCCGCACATGGTCTTTGTTCAGTTGGATGGTCCCGACCGCTCCGGCCGGAGGTCCCGGCGCACCACCTCGCCGGGCAGGGTGGAGACTCCGGGCCATAACTTGCGCCCGGGATAGAGGGAAGTCTGGATTCCGGTGTGAACCCGATCAGCGACAATCACCCCGAATTTGCGCCGCCCGGTGTCGACCAAAACCCCGCCGACCTCCGAACGATGGTTGGCCCCGTCATGGCGGAGATTGGAAACAGTGGTGCCGGCCCCGAAATTGACCGACGCACCGATCACGGAGTCGCCGACATACGAGAGGTGGCCGATGTTGGTGCCGTCGAGGATGAGGGAGTTCTTGATCTCGACCGACTGCCCGATGTGGCAACGGTCGCCAATGCTGGTGTACCCTCGCAGATGGCAGTTGGGACCGATCCGGCATCCCTCGCCGATCACGACCGTACCCTCGATGTACACGCCGGGCAGGATCCGCGTGCCCTTGCCCGCCACCAGCACGCCTTCCACCACCGCCAGGGGATGCACCTCGGCCTCCACCGAGGAAACCCGCAGCGATGCAAGGCAGGCCTCGTTGGCCCGCAACAAATCCCACGGATACCGGATCAGAAAGGACCGCTCGGCGCGCATTGGGCCACCATCGCGCCCGCCGATGGAAATCAAGACCTCTCCGGAGACATCAAGCATCTCCGCCGCCCCGCCATCCGCGAAGGCGGAGAACTCGGCGGGGTCGATCCACGCATGGGGATGCACCTTCATCCCCGCTCCCGCACCCAACGCGGCGCGATGCGCGCGCAAGGGGATGTTTCCCACCGGAAAATCGGCGATCGCCCGGTCGAGCGAAAGGGGCAGGAAATCAAGATCGGTCTGCGGATTCATGTCAGGCGATCCCCCCGATAATTGCGGCGCGGAAACACTCCACCCAGCGATCACACACCGCCGCGTCCTTGTGTTCAACGAGAATCCTCACCTTGCTCTCGGTGCCGGAGTAACGAATGAGATGCCTCCCATGAACCCCGAACTCGACGGTCGCGCGCTCCATGAGGTCGCGCAAACCGGCGACCTCCTCCAAAGGCGGCTTGGACGGCACCGGAAGGTTGAGCAAACGCGAAGGATACTCGTCCATCACCGCCACAAGCTCATGCAGCGGGGAACCGCTCTCCCGGATCATCCGCAGGACCTGCAGCGCGCTCACCAACCCATCGCCGGTGGTGCCGTGATCGGCAAACACGAGATGACCGGAATTTTCCCCTCCGAAAGAGTACCCGCCCGCGCGGATCCGCTCGATCACATGGCGGTCACCCACCGCGGTGGTCTCGAGCCGCAACCCCCGCGTCTCCATGGCCGCGCGCAACCCGAGGTTGCTCATGACAGTGGCCACCAAGGTACCCCCGCGCAGCAATCCCTGCCGGTGCAAGCCGATCGCACAAGCAGCGAGGATCCGGTCCCCGCCCACTACCTCTCCCCGGCCATCCGTGAAGATGACGCGGTCGGCATCGCCATCGAGGGAAATCCCAAGATCACAGCGGTGCTCCCGCACCATTGCAGCCGCCACCTCGGGGTGCATGGCCCCGCACCCGAGATTGATATTCCGCCCATCGGGCCGGTCGCCGGAGACAAACACCTCGGCTCCCATCCCGCGAAGCACCTCCGGGGCAATCCGATACGCGGCTCCATGACCGCAATCGAGCGCGAGACGAAAACCTTGCAGCGAAAAAGTCCCCACCGTTTCCCGCGCAAACTCCGCATACGCGTCATCCGCTCCTTTCTCCACGCCACAAGGTCCGCCCACGCCCCCTCCCGCAGGCTCCGCCACCGCATCGATTTCACGCTCAATCTCCGCCTCCATGGGGTCGGGCAACTTGTAGCCGTCGGGCCCGAAGATCTTGATGCCGTTGTCCTCGAACGGATTGTGGGAGGCCGTCACGACAATGCCCGCCGCCGCACCGAACCGCCGCACGGCATGAGCCACCGCGGGAGTAGGTCGCACCCCCAGCCCGAGCGGCTCGACCCCGCGCGACCGCAATCCCGCCACCAAGGCGGTTTCAAGAGCCGGACCGGACTCCCGTGTGTCGCGCCCGATCACAACAACGCCGCCCGCTCCCAAAACCGTCCCGACCGCAGCACCCACTCGCCACGCCACCCCAACGGTCATCGGCGGCTCGCCGAAACGACCCCGGATGCCGTCGGTGCCGAACCACTTGCCGGATGAAACCGCCGCGGACATGAGGTAGATTGTTCAATTTTTTTTGAACACTGCAAGTGCTTTCCCGCAGTCGATCCGCCGACAGGAGTGATGCCAACTTGCCGAACCAAGGATTTCGGAAAATCGCGCCCGCCATCCATCAGGCTTTGACCTGCGGCCGGGTTCGTCCATGCTCCGCGCGCCATGCGCTTCTCCGGCACCTACACCGCCCTCATCACCCCCTTTCGGAATGGTTCGGTCGATGTCGAGGCTTTCCGGGCGCTGATCGAGAGGCAGATCGCCGGCGGAGTGGACGGAATCGTACCAGTGGGCACCACCGGCGAGTCCCCTACTCTCGACGCGGAGGAACATATCGAGGTGGTGCGCATGGCCGTGGAATTCGCCGCCGGCCGCTGCGAAGTGGTGGCAGGCACCGGCGCGAACGCGACCTCCGAAGCGGTGGAGCTCACCAACGCGGCGGAAGAGGCGGGAGCCACCGGCACCCTTCAGGTCTGCCCCTACTACAACAAACCGAACCAGGAAGGAATCTATCTCCATTTCCGCAGTATCGCGGAAAACACTTCCCTGCCCGTGATGCTCTACAGCGTGCCGGGCCGCTCGGTGGTGGAGATCGCCCCGGAAACCGCCGCGCGCTTGGCGGCCGACTGCCCGAACATCACGGCCATCAAGGAGGCGGGGGGCTCGGTGGACCGCGTGAACCAACTGGTCCAGGCGCTGCCCGAGGAGTTTGCGATTCTCTGCGGCGACGACCCGCTTACACTGCCCTTCGTCGCTTGTGGCGCCACCGGCTTGGTATCGGTGGCCTCAAACCTGATCCCTGATGTGATGGCTCGCATCGTCCGCGCCTGCCTGAACGGATCCTTCGATGAGGCTCTCGTGCTCCAGAAACAGTACTACCCGCTGCTGCGCGGGTTGATGACGCTGGATGTAAACCCGGTGCCGGTGAAAACAGCGGTCGCTCTCCAAGGCCACTGCACGGACGAACTCCGGCTACCCCTCGCCCCGCTCGCCGATGCAGGCCGCAACACGCTCCGCTCACTGCTGGAATCGTACAACCTCCTCTGAAATCCCCAACCACGCCACCATGCCGAAACTGTTCATCCCCGGCCCGATCGATGTCTCGAAGGAAACCTACTGCGCGATGTCGCAGCCGATGATCGGCCACCGCGGCAAGGAATTCGAGGAACTCTACGCGGCAGTCCAACCGGGCCTGCGCGAACTGGCGGGCACCAGCCGCCCCTTCTACCTCGCCACCTGCTCGGCATGGGGGGTGATGGAGGCCTCGCTGATGAACCTCTGCCAAAAAAAGGTGCTCACACTCTGCTGCGGAGCCTTCTCGGACAAGTGGTACGATGTGGCACTCAAACTCGGACTCGCTGCCGACAAAGTGCAGGCGGAATGGGGCGAGGCGATCGACCCGGAACAAGTCCGCGCGAAACTCTCGGAAGGCGGTTTCGACCTGGTGACGCTGATCCACAACGAAACCTCCACCGGCGTGATGAACGACCTGGAGGGAATCGCCAAGGTGGTGAAGTCGTTCCCCGGCGTGCTGCTGGTGGTGGACTCGGTCTCGTCCTTCTCGGCAGTACCCTTGAAAATGGATGAACTCGGCATCGATGTGCTGCTGGCCGGCGTCCAAAAGGCGCTCGCCCTGCCGCCGGGCCTGACCGTTTTCAGCCTCTCGGAGGCGGCCGTGGAACGCGCGAAATCCCAACCGGACCGCGGATACTACTTCGACTTCATCGAGTATGTGAAAAACGGGGAAAAGAACAACACGCCGTCCACCCCGGCGATCTCGCTGATCTTCGGCCTGCGCCACATCCTCGGCGAAATCGCCCGCGAGGGAATGGCAAACCGCTTCACCCGCCACCGCGAAACCAACGCGATGATCCACACCTGGGGCGCCGCCCGCGGCTTCCGCAATTTCGCGCCGGAGGGCAGGCAATCGGTCTCGCTCACCTGCTTCCACACGCCGCAATCGCTCGATCAACCGGATTTCATCAAACGCCTCCGCAACGAACACGGCTTCGTGATCAACGGCGGCTACGGAAAGATCAAGGGACTGACCTTCCGCATCTCGAACATGGGCAACGAAACCCCGGCGACCATGCGGGAACTGATCACCGCGATGGACAAGGTCCTCGGCTGATTCCCCCGCGCGAAACGACCCGCAGCACACGCGCGACCCCGGATCCCCCATGTTCCTCCTCACCACCGCGATCGATTACACGAACGGCCCGCCCCACATCGGGCACGCCTATGAAAAGGTGCTCGCCGATGTGATCGCACGCTACCACCGCCTCCGCGGCGACGAGGTGTTCTTCCTCACCGGTGTGGACCAACACGGCCAAAAGGTCCAACAAACGGCGGAAAAGGAAGGGACCGACCCCGCCACCCTTGTCTCCCGCATCACGGAAAAATTCCGCGATCTCTGGAACACCCTCGGCGTGGAATACGACGGCTGGGCGGCCACCACCGACCCGCGCCACAAGGCCTGCGTCGGCACCATCCTCGAAACGCTCAAGGAGGCGGGCCAGCTCTACCGCAAGGCCCACTCGGGACACTACTCGGTACGCCAGGAACAGTTCCTCACCGACCGCGACCGCGACGAAAGCGGAAATTTCGGCCCGGAATGGGGCGAGGTGGTGGAACTCAAGGAGGAAAATTGGTACTTCCGCCTCAGCAACCACACAGGCTGGCTGAAAAACCACCTGGAGTCCACACCCGACGCGGTGATCCCGGCCTTCCGCAAATCGGAACTGCTCAACGCCCTCGAACGCAACCCGGGCACCGATCTCTGCATCTCCCGACCGAAGGAACGCCTCCGCTGGGGCATTGAACTGCCCTTTGACCCGGATTTCGTGACCTATGTGTGGTTCGATGCCCTCATCAACTACATCTCCTTCACCGGCTACCGCGCAAACCCCGATGCGGAGCTTCCGGATTTTCGCTCGCTCTGGTCGGCCAACGATCGACCGGTCCACCTGATCGGCAAGGACATCCTCGTCCCGGCACACGGGATCTACTGGCTATGCATGCTCCATGCCCTCGGGTTCCCGGACTCCGAAATGCCACGCCTTCTGGTCCACGGCTGGTGGAACCTCCGCGGCGAAAAAATGAGCAAGTCGCTCGGCAACAGCATCGACCCCGCCGAACTGGTCTCCCGGCACGGCACGGACGCCCTGCGCTACTACCTGGTGCGCGACATCGCCACCGGCAAGGACGCGGACTTCGACCCGGAACGCCTGGTGATGCTCTACAACACGGAACTGGCCAACGAACTGGGCAACCTCTGCAACCGCGCACTGAGCATGACCCGCCGCTACCAAGATGGCGTGCTCATACCCGGCGGCGATCCCACGGACGATGACCTCGAACTCCGGGCCTCGCTCTCCGAGGCCACGACACTCTACCGCGCGGCCATGGATTCGTTCGAGGTTTCAAAAGCCCTGGAGGCTCTCGGCAGGCATGTCTCGCTCTGCAACCTCTACGCGGAACGGATGAGGCCTTGGGACTTGGCAAAGGATCCGCAACACCACGACCGCCTCGCGAGCGTGCTTCGCAACTTGGTGGAAAGCATCGCCCACTGCACGGTGCTGCTCTCCCCGGTGCTGCCCGCGGCCGCACGCAAGATGGCCGAGCAACTCAACGCTCCCCATCTGGACTCCGTCCGGCTGCCGGACCTCGCCTGGGGCCTCCTCCCGGATCACCACAAGGTGGGCTCGCCCCAACCGGTATTTCCGAAGATCCTCGTCGAGACGGCGACCGATGCCGCACCCTGAGCCGATCCCGGCATCCTGCATCCGGAAAATTTCGGCTGGCGGGGGGCGGAGACCTCAGGTAGTTTTCCATTGAAACAACCCAAAGACCCCCATGAGCCTCCATGTTGAATTGAGCGAGGAAGCGGCCCAGCGCCTCCAGTCGATCCGCCGCAACAACACGATCTCCTCAATGGTGATCGCCCTGCTGGTGGTGGTACTCATCGGACTCGTCTTCGGCTTGGTCGCCCTGAAAACGATCGTGAAGGAAACTCCCACCTTCGTGACCTACCAGGCAAACGCGCCGGAGGAGACACAGACGCAAACCAGAAAGGTCCAGCCGAACCTGAACCGCAAACCGTCCTCCCCGAGCAACTCGATCGCCAAAGTGATCGTCGCCAACACGGTCAATACGGTCGCCGTGCCGGTGCCGGACCAGGATGTGACAACACCCTCCCTCGAGTTCGGCGATGGCGACGGATTCGGAAGCGGATGGGGAGATGGCGACGGCAGCGGCTTCGCAGGTATCCCGGGCACCATGAGCAAGCGCTGCTCGAAACAGGACCGGCTCCAGCGGCTCGCCGAAAACGGCGGAAACCCGGAATGCGAGGAAGCAGTGGTCCGCGCCCTCGATTGGCTGCAACGAACCCAGAATCCGGACGGCTCCTGGTGCCCGAGATGGCAACCCGCGATGACCGGACTCGCCCTGCTGGCCTACCTCGGCCATTGCGAGACCCCCCAGTCCGAAAAATACGGGGAAACCGTGCTCAAGGCGATCACCTGGCTGGTCGACCTCGGTATGCGCCAGGAAGGCAAACTGAACATGAGCGGCAACCGGGTCCACATGGTCTACGAACACTCCATCGCCACCTACGCGCTCGCGGAGGCAGCCACCTTCTGCAAACAAATCGGCTCGCCGGTGCCAAATCTCAACGAAGTAACCGCCAAAGCCGGGCAGTTCATCATCGACCGCCAGCACGACACCACCGGCGGCTGGGATTATTCCTACACCAGAAACTCCCCAAGGGGCGGCGATGTCTCGGTATCGGCATGGCACATTCAAGCCCTCAAGGCCTGCTCCCACACCGGCCTTGCGTTCAAGGACCTCGATCGTGCCATGCGCAAGGCCGAGCGGTACATCAAGGACGCCGCTTACCCGAACGGCGGCTTTGCCTACGAGGTCGGCAAGGACCGTGGGGGCTACCGGACGCTTTCAGGAGCGGGCATGCTCAGCCTGCAGATGCTCGGGGAGGGCTCATCACCGCAGGTGTCGCGAAGCGCGGACTACATCCGGAAAAATTCGAAACTCGACTACAACACGGCGCGCTCGGATCTCTACGGCCACTACTACGAAGTCCAAGCCATGATGAACAGCGGAGGGGATGATTGGAAGTGGTACAACGACATGTTCCGCGACCAATTGCTCCGCAACCAGAACCCCGACGGCAGCTGGAAGGAACTCGCCAACGGCGGAAAGATCTCGGGACATGTAACTGCCATTCTTAACACGCCCTCTGTCGGTCCCTGGTACCGGACTACCCTCGCCACCCTGATGCTGGAGGTGTACTACCGCTTCCTGCCCGGCACCGGCGCCAAGTGACCCGCCAACCGCGGCCCCCCGCGATCCGGTAGCCCCCTACCCTAAAGAATTGCGGTCCAGAGGGTGATTTTTTTCTGGATTGTCCCAACCCCGGTGGTACCCCTTTAGCAAGACTGCAATTGTACCTACAAGGTGCGCGTGCGGTCGATGAAGAGAAAACCCGGAAATACCCATGAAAACCCTCACCCACCCCCCGACGGGGCCACGCGGCTTCGCTCTGGTTTCGACGCTCCTGCTGATGGCGTTGCTCACCCTCACCGCGGTGGGCTTCCTTTCGCTCTCGGCGATCAGCCTCCGTCAGTCGGGCAACCTCGACGCACAGGCCCAAGCGAAGGCCAATGCCCGCCTCGCCATCATGGTGGCCCTCGGCGAGCTGCAACGAACCCTCGGCAAGGACACGGCCGTCACAGCCTCCTCCGACCTCACCCTGCCGCCGGGCTCCGGCCAGCGCCACCTGACCGGTGTCTGGGACTCTTGGCCGGTGCCGCTCGGCGGCTCGCCGAATTACTCCGCGGAAAAGGACGCGCGCTTCCGCGGATGGCTGGTGTCCGACACCGACCGCACCAAGCCCGCTGCCAAGGGCTACCCGGCCTCGAACCCGACCAACTCGGTGGAGCTGTACAAGCAGGACCCAGATACCTCCACCGGCAAGGTACTGGCGGGCGTGGTGAAGGTCGGCAGCACCGGCGCCTACGCCTGGCATGTGGCCGATGAATCCGTGAAGGCGCGCATCGACCTGTCCCGCGATCCCGGTCGCACCGATACCCTCCACCAAAAGCGCAGCTTGGTGAGCGGCCACCGCCCCGGAGCGCGCTCGCTCGGGGAGATCAATGGCTTCGATTTCTCGAAGCTCCCGTCCGATGCGAACGCCGCCGGCTATCAAGCCGCCCTCCCCGTCGGCACCATGCTGGTAAACCGGTCGCAAGTGGAACTGGTCGGCGGCAAGAAACTGCCCCCCTCCCTCCGCCATGATGTGACCACCCACAGCCTCGGCGTGCTGGCGGATGTGGCCGAGGGCGGACTTAAGAAAGACCTCAGCACAGCCTTTGGAACCGGAACTACGGGGCTGCCTGCGGAACTCGCTGGAAAACGCATCTACGAATCCACCCACGGCACCAGCGGAATATCGGATCCGTACTGGTCGAACCTCTCCGGATACCACAACCTGTACAAGGGCATTGCGGACCCGAATGCCATCCCGAGCCTTCCCGCCACGGCCGTACTAGAGGGCACATCCACCACACCGCCTGCCGTTCCCAAGGAATACATCTTGGCACCGGTGATCCAACGAGTGGACCTGAATTTCAATCTCTATTGCTTCAAGATGTTCGGCAACCTCTACCTCTTCCTGATGTTCCAGCCGGTGGTCGTGATCCACAACCCGTACAACGTGAAAATAGAGTTCGAGAGATTCACGACCGTGATCGAGGAGCCGCCCCTGCTGTTCCAGTTCGGGGGTAATATCAGACGGGAAACCGGGGAAACGGCAACCAACCCGCTGGTGAAGGCCAACGGGTGGAGCACCCCCCTTTCCTTGGGGGGGCTCAACGGATCCTTCTACTGGGCATCCTCGAGCAAAAATGCCACCAACCGCCCTGCGGTGCGTCTCGAGTTTCCGTCCCGGAAGTACACAAGCCTTCTGCCGGCCAACGAGAGAGGAACCATCACGATGGATCCCGGACAGACCCTCTGCTTCAGCCCATGGGTGCACCCAGGCGGACAACTGGATAGCAGTCAACCTGCAAAAGCAACTACTGCCACCCCGTATTGGACAAAACAGGGATGCTTCGGCCCTTTCGGTCTCCACGTCCAAGAGACCCTCAAGGATTCGACGATTTACTCGACAGTCTACAACAGCGACCTTGGGACCAGTGTCGCCGAGTCGGAACCGCTCGAGGGGTCACGGCTCTGGTATGGGACGGTATCCGGGATCGCATTGCGGGAACTCACGGGAACCTCGGCAAACAAGGTCCTGTTCAAGGCGGGCAATCCCTTCAATCCGTTGAACACCCTCTCGTTCAGGATCACCGCCGCTCTGCCTCACTCGAACCGGAGGGATTGGAAGATTGCCAGCTTCGTGAAACGGAAGAACGGCATAGTCCATCCGGTCGGCCAGATCTCTTTCGACTGGGGCAGTGATCCCGCAAAACTCAGGGAGATCTTCGGCGGGTTGAACACTGTGGAGACACTCAATGTGCCGGCCTCGATGTTCTATGTCGGCGACTTCGGCACCCACTCGGCCCCTCCTCCAACCCCACTCATCAGTTATGGAACCAAGCTGGGAACCAAGCCGCCCTACACCTTCGCGACCTTCTCAATGGTCGCGAAAACAGGCAATGGCGGGGTCTACGAGACCGGCCAGCGAAGGACGGCGGATTCCGCCCTCAACCGCTTTTTCGACGGCCGATTGTCCGGGAAGCCGTTCATTCATGACAACCTGGGCCACCCTTCCTACCTATGCCAACTCAACACTGAGAAATTCGGCATGCAGAGCCACGAGATCAACTTCATCAAACGCGATGGAGACCTCGAGGATGTGATGGAGATCGATGCGAAGGGAAGCACACCGGGACTTCTCGGCAACCGGGTCGTCTCCGGGATCAAGACGGGGGCAATGTTCGACATCCCCTCTGGACCGCTCCAAAGCCTCGCGGGTTTGCGCCGTTCAAATGTCTTCTCCTCGAGTTACCTGCCCCGCAGCACCCAACCTTTCTCCAATTCATGGGCCCATCCCACCATGCGCACGAGTGAGGCAAAGGGATCCGTTCCGAGCATCTCCTACGAATTGCTCGACCACTCCTACCTCGGAAATGCGGCTCTCTACGACAGCCACTATTTCTCCACCATCGCCCCCGAGGCCGAACCATCGAGCGGGGCCTCGACTCACCGCGAGATCTTCGAGTCCTTTGCACGGGGTGATGAACCACTGCCGAACCAAAGTTACCAACCCTGGAAGCCGGACGCCACTCCGCTCGCAGTGGCCGCGGACCGAATGTTCGCCGACGACGAAAGCCCCGAGGAGTCCACTTGGAAGGAAATCGCCGCCTGGCAGATGGTGAAGGGTGCCTTCAATGTGAACTCGACGAGCGTCCCGGCATGGAAGGCGATGCTCGCCTCGTTGTCGGATACATCCGTTCCCGTCGCTTGGGCCAAGAGCCTCGGACTCGAAACGGTTTCACCCGGAAAGCCCGTGGTCGCAAGCATGACCATGCCGCTCTCCGGTGCGGCGGATCCGGGAGCAAGCATTGATCCAACAAAGGTGGACAACGAACGCACCAACCAGTGGAACGGCTTCCGCACCCTGACGCCCGCGCAACTCGACGAACTCGCGGCAAAAATCGTCGATGAAGTCCGCCTGCGCGGGCCGTTCCTCTCGATGGCGGAATTCGTGAACCGCCGTCTCGGAACCAACTCGGAACTGACGCGGGTGGGCGCGCTTCAATCGGCAATCAACAAGGCACAACTCAACAACGGAATGTTCTCCGATATTCCGGAGGTCACGACATCCGACCTTCCCGACAGCGTTTACGGCTACCAAACTCCGGAGGCGGCCACCGGAAATCCCGCCGAAGGAGCGCCCGGTACCATCACGCAAGGCGACCTCATGAATATCCTCGAACCTAGGATCACGGTGCGAGGCGATACGTTTGTGATCCGCGGCATGGGCCGCGCCCTCGACAAGGCAGGCAATGTCATGGCCACCGCCTACGCCGAAGCGGTCGTGCAACGCGTCCCGGATTACATCGACCCCGCCGACAAGGCCCACCTGCCGGCCTCAAGCACCACCAACACGACTTTCGGCCGGCGCTTCGAAATCGTCAGCATGCGTTGGCTCCAAACATCGGAACTCTAATGTCATTCGCAGCATTCTCCGTCTCCCTTGGATTATTCCTAGTCTCCTGGATTCCCATCCAGAGTCAGGAAACAGTAGAGATCCGTGAAATCACGATCCGCGGATACCTGCACGATCCAGTAAATCCACCCACGGAACCGTGGATATTCAAACACCCCGAGGGCACTGGTGGTGACGGGACGGAGATCAACTGGGCCGGAACGAATTTCACAAAACCGGTGACGGTGAAGGTGGTGAATAATCGGATCCACCTATTCCGCGGACCTAAGGACCTCATGGCGGGCGCAACCGTCGCCCAGAACCTCCGGAAGGCCCTTGTGCTGATCATCCCAGCCGCCGATCCGCAGGCCAAGAACCCCTACCGGATGATCATCCAGGACGACTCGCCCTCCGCGTTTCCTTTCGGAACCTCAAAGGTAGCCAACCTCATCGGTGCCGACGCGGCACTGCAGGCTGGTGAACTGAATATGAGGTTGCCGTCCGGGAAAGTAACGGCAGTTCCCTTGATTCAAAAACTGGAGACTGGCAACTTCGCTCAGGTGTCTTTCCATGTGAAGAGTCCCGCCGGATGGTACCCGATCAGAGAGACACGCCTCAGGTTTTCAAAAAACCTGAGGCGCTTCTACATCATTTATTCCACTCCGGGCAGCAAGCATCCGATGATCGAAAGCATCCTGGACTATGCACCTCCCAGCGAACAGGAGATCTCCCGGCAAGACTGAGATTCCTTCGCGTTGCTTGATAACCCCCATTGAAGGTCTGCTTCAAATCTGCATTGGCTTCCAGCAGGGCAGTTCACGCCCCGCGACTCCGGTTCGTCATGAGGACGAAAAAACCAAAGCCTCGGAACGAGACTTTGCCCTCGTTTCCATCCTGCTGTTGATGGCGTTGCTCACCCTCGCCGCGGTGGGCTTCCTCTCGCTCTCGGTAATCAGCCCCTGTCAAGCCGGCAACCTCGACGCGCAGGCTCAGGCGAAGGCAAACGCCCGCCTCGCCATCATGGCGGCCCTCGGCGAGCTGCAACGAACCCTCGGCAAGGACACGGCCGTCACGGCCTCCTCCGACCTCACCCTGCCGCCGGGCTCCGGCCAGCGCCACCTGACCGATGTCTGGGACTCTTGGCCGGTGCCGCTCGGCGGCTCGCCGAATTACTCCGCAGAAAAGGACGCGCGCTTCCGCGGATGGCTGGTGTCCGACACCGACCAACCGGCACCGGCGGAGCCACCCACAGCTTCCCCGGATTGAGCCGCCCGGAATCGCGGACGGAGCCCGCTGCGCGGATGAGTCCGCACGGGGACAGCGCCGCGCAAAACCGCCGCGCACCACTCACTCCTTGAAGGCCGGATCTTCCTCTTCGTCCAGATTGTGGGTGAGGATGAACTGAAGGTCGTCCAAACCAAGATTCGAGGCGAAACCTTCGTCGCCCAGAACATTGGTCACCAACTGGGTCTTCTGATGCTGGAGGATCCGGATCTTCTCCTCCACCGTGTCCCTGGTCAGCAAGCGATAGGCAATGACCTTGTTCTTCTGGCCGATCCGGTGGGTGCGGTCGATCGCCTGGTTCTCCACAGCCGGGTTCCACCACGGATCGTAAAGGATCACATAGGAGGCCGAGGTCAGGTTGAGACCCGCTCCGCCGGCCTTGAGGGATAGCATGAAGACCGATGGATCCTTGGTCGTCTGAAACCGCT
>CAZMUK010000033.1:0-24749 GCA_964569415.1 uncultured Luteolibacter sp.
TGGCCGGGTGTTCGGCGCCTACGCCGCGGGGCTGCGGGACGGAGGGGGTTAGGGTCCGGGCCGTTCGTTCAATCCGCCATCTGGATCGCCTCGCATACCGCCGGAAAGATCTGGCGTTTGCGGCTCACCACGCCGGGAGCGTGGAACAGTGTTTCATCGATCCGTTCGAAGGGCAGGTTTGCGAGCAGGGTTTCCTTGCCGACGGCGAGGATCATGCTGTGGTGGAGAGCCACATCCGTGACCGCGAGCAGGCTCAAGTCGTAACCGCGGGCCGCGTGGAGGTCGCGGAGGACGTGTTCGAGATCCTTGCGCCGCGCCTCGAAGCCGTGGAGGTCGCGCTCCTCCACCTGCGAGATGCTCACCGTGAGGCCTTGTTCCGCGAACTCCTTGCGGTCCGCATGGATCACCTCCTCCGGCGTGCCCGAGGCGATGAGCGAGCCCACGGCAAAGAACTCGCGGGTGAAGGCCGCCGGGTCGATCCCCGCGATGCCGCCGAGCCAATCGAGCATTTCGCGGTCGAGCGTGGTGGTGGTGGGAGAAGTGAGGCAGAGGGTATCCGACACGATGCCGCCGCAGAGGCAGAGCGCAACGGCGGGGGACGGGTTCGTCTTGCGGTGGACGAATTTTCTCGCGACCAGCGTGCAGGTGGAGCCCACCGGTTCGTTGAGGTAGCGGATTGGTTCGCGCGACACCAGGTCTCCGGCGAGTCGGTGGTGGTCGATCACCTCGGTGATTTCCGCCTCTTCCACGCCATTGACCGCTTGAGCGTACTCGTTGTGGTCGACGAGGGCGAGGCGGATGCGAGGCGGGTCGACGAGGTCGGATTTCGAAATCACGCCGATCATGTTGCCCGAGGCCGGGTCCAGGACCGGGAACAGGTCCTGATCCGAACCGGCGAGGCGTTTGCGGAGTCGGGAAACCGGTTCCGAGGGTGAGACTGTTTCGAAGTTCCGTTCCATCACATGGCGTACGGTGCGGGAGCAGCGGATCAGGGTGGAGGCGCTGGCGGTGTCGGTGGCGCAGCGCAGGATGAAGGTGCCGCGGTTTTGCGCGAGGGTGTTTACTTCCTCGGGCACCTCGTTTCCGCCGGTGACCAGGAGGGCGCGGGCGCCGCGTTCGATTGCGCGGCGTTGCACTTCCGGGCGGTCGCCGCAGAGCACCAGGAAGCGGTCGATGTTTCCCTCTTCCACAGCCTGGGCGAGGCGTTTGTCCACATTGTCGGCCGAGGAAGCGCCGACCAGCAGGATCAGGTCTTCCTCCGAGTCCGGGGGCGGGCCGTTGGTGCCGAGGGATTCTGCTTGGAGGGTTTGTGCGATGTGGCGGAGTGAGGCGTGGACCGTGCGGACACTGAGTCCCTCCGTATCGGCCGGGAGAAGAAGACGGAGCAGATCGAAGTAGCGGAGGATCCCGCAGAGTTTCCCCTCTTCATCCTCGACGGGTACGCAGCGGATCTGGGCGTCGAGCATGCGGCGGTAGGCTGTGAGGAAGGTATCCGATACCGACACCTTGATCACATCGCGGTGGCGGATCATTCCTGCGTTTGTGCGGACATCGGTGATGAGGGCCGGTACATCGAGGCCGGCGCGTTCCAGCACCCATTTCGTCCGTTGCGAGATTTCGCCGCAGCGCGCGGCCACCGCATCGGGCTCTTCCCCGAGGGAGCGCAGCAGTTCCGCGTAGCCGATGGCCGAGCAGATCGCGTCCGTATCCGGGTTCTTGTGGCCGATCACGAAGAACGGTGGGCGTGTCATGGGCGGGGGTGGGTGGGATCACATGCGCTCCGGGCATTGAATGCCGAGCAGGTCGAGTCCGGTTTCGAGGATGCGTGAGGTGAGGGTGCAGAGGGCGAGGCGGCTGGAGCGTGCCGGTTCCGGGGATTTCAGGACCGGGCAGGCTTCGAAGAACGAGTGGAAGGCGCGCGCCAGTTCCAGAAGGTAATTGGCGAGCAGGTTGGGCCGGAAGTCCTCGATCACGGAGGGCAGCAATTCCCCGAAGCGTGCGTGGAGGCGGGCGAGGTGGATCTCCTCCGGGGCCGAGAGGGTGAGCGTGGCGGGAAGAGGCGGGGTTTCTCCGTCGAGTTTGCGGAAGATCGAGCGGATGCGGACCGAAGAGTACTGCAGGTAGGGAGCCGTATCGCCCTGCAGCGAGAGCATGCGGTCCCAGGCGAACACATAGTCCGTCAGGCGGTTCTGGGAGAGTTCCGCGAACTTCACGGCGCCGATGCCCACCATGCGGGCGGTTTGCGTCGCGGCTTCGCCGGTGAGTTCCGGGTTTTTCTCCGCGAGGGTCCGGCTGGCGCGATCGACCGCCTCCTCGAGTACATCCGCCAGTTGGACATTGTCGCCCGAGCGGGTCTTCATCAGTTTGCGGTCTTCGCCGAGGATCGAGCCGAAGGCGATGTGGCGGAGGTCCGCGTGTTTGCCCCAGCGTTGTGCGGTGGCGAAGATCTGCCGGAAGTGCAGTGTTTGGGGCACGCCTACCACATACCAGATGCGGTCCGCCTTCCATTCGCGGATGCGGAACTCAAGGGTCGCGAGATCGGTGGTGGCGTAGAGGAATCCGCCGTCGGCCTTGCGGATGATCGCCGGGTTGTCGGTCCAGCCGTTCTCCTTGTGGACCATGAACGGATCCTCGCCCGGGGCAAGCGAGTGATCCGAGAACACGCAGACCGCGCCGTTGCTTTCGCGGGCGATGCCTTGCTCCAGCAGTTCCGTGACGAGGGGGGCGAGGCGGTCGTTGTAGAAGCTTTCGCCGAGCCAGTGGTCGAAGGACACTCCGAGCGCATCGTAGATCCGCGAGAGTCCCTGTTTCGAGAGATCGACGCATTTGCGCCAGACTTCGGTGTTTTCCCGGTCGCCGGCCTGGAGTTTCACCAACTCCGCGCGGCAGGTGTCCATCACTGCGGGATCCTCCTTTGCCCTTGCGTTCACTTCGCGGTAGATGCGGAGCAATTCCGGGATCGGATCGTGTTCGAGCGCGTCCTCGTTGCGGAGGGTTTTCCAGCCATGGAGGATCATGCCGAACTGTGTTCCCCAGTCGCCGATGTGGTTGTCCGCGATGACCTTGAAGCCGAGGAAGCGCGCGATGCGGCCGAGGGCGTCGCCGATGATGGTGGAGCGGATGTGGCCCACGTGCATGGGCTTGGCGACATTCGGTGCCGAGAAATCCACCACCACCGTGATGCCTTCGCCGGGAGAAGGCGCGCCGAGTTTCGGGTCATCGAGAAGCGTGCGGGCGCGGGAGGCCCAAGCCTCCGGCCGGATGCGGAAATTGATGAAGCCCGGTCCGGCCGGTTCCGCGGTGGCGAGGTCGTCGATTGCGAGTGCGCCGATGATTTCCGAGGCCAGTTGGCGCGGGTTGCGGCGTTGTTGTTTGGCGAGGACCATGGCCGCGTTGCTTTGGTAATCGCCGAAGCGCAGGTCTGCCGCGTGGGTGACTTCGGCGAACGGAGCCGAGTCCGGTCCGGCGACCGCATCCAGCGCCGCCGCGAGGCGGGATTCCAGTTCGCGGAGGATCGTCATGGCGGGGCGGCGTGGGGGAGCGTGCAAGGGCGGGGGTCCGGCTCAGGCCTCCGATGGTTCCAGTCCGGCGGACTTGTGATCGAGGATCGCGAGCAGGTCTTGGGCGGACGGAGCTTCGATCAGTCGGCGGCGGACTTCGCTGTTCGTGAAGATTTTCGCGATGGCGGCGAGGGTTTGGAGGTGGAGACCGTAGTCCTTGCGCGGGACCACGAACAGCACGATCAGTTTCACCGGTTCATTGTCGAGTGCTTGGAAGTCGATGCCTTTTTCGGATCTGCCGAACACTGCCGACACCACCTCGAGTTGGTCCGAGAAGGTGTGCGGGATCGCCACGCCTGCGCCGATGCCGGTGCTGAACTGATCCTCGCGTTCGCGGAGTGAGGACAAGGTTTCCTCGCGCGCGGCGGCGGGCAGCAGGTTCCCCTTCACGAGGTGGTCCACCAGTTCCACGATTGCCTCCCAATGCGACTCCGCCCGCAGATCGGCGATGATCCGGTCGGGGCTGAGGAGTTTCGACAGTTTCATGCGGGTTGCCGGGACGGGTGTGGAGGGCATTCGCTATCGGTGCCGGGCCTGCTTGACAAGGAGTTTTGCCCGGGAAACAGGGCGTGTGGCGCCCGGTTGTTGGGTGCGTGTGGAAGTAGGGATTGTCCGGAGGGAGTGGGAGGTGTCAAACTTCCTTCTGTGAGCGCGGGTGACCATGGGCGGCCCGAGTTGCTGGCGCCTGCCGGCAACTGGGACTGTGCGCGGGCGGCGGTGGCGGCCGGGGCGGATGCCGTCTATTTCGGTTTGCCGCGCTTCAACGCCCGCTTGCGTGCGGACAATTTCGCCACGGCCGATCTTCGGCCGCTGATGGACTACCTGCACCGGCATGGTGTGAGGGGGTTTGCCGCGATGAACACCCTTGTCTTCACCGGCGAGTTGGAGGAGGCCGCCGGGCAGGTTCGCGAGATGGCGGAGGCCGGGGTGGATGCGGTGATCGTGCAGGACCTCGGCCTTGCCGCCATGATCGGCGGGATGGCTCCTGCCCTCGAGATCCATGGTTCCACCCAGATGACCGTCACTTCGCCGGAGGGTTTGGAAATGTTGCGGGCCTTGGTGCGGCTCGACCGCATCGTATTGGCGCGCGAGTTGTCCGTGCGCGAGATCGGGCGGTTTCGCGCCGCGGGCGGTGCGGGCGCCTTGCCCATCGAGGTATTCGTCCACGGCGCCTTGTGTGTCGCGTACTCCGGTCAGTGCCTGACGAGCGAGGCCTTGGGCCGGCGCAGTGCCAACCGCGGCGAGTGCGCGCAGGCCTGCCGGATGCCCTACGAGTTGGTGGTGGACGGCGAGGTGCGGGAGATGGGCGAGGTGAGGTATTTGCTCAGTCCGCAGGATCTCGCCGCGGTGGATTTGTTGCCCGAACTGCTGGCCGCCGGGGTGGGCTCTTTCAAGATCGAGGGACGGCTCAAGACTCCCGAGTATGTGGCCGCAGTCACATCCGTGTATCGCAAGGCCTTGGATGCCGCGATCGCCGGGCGTTCCGGTGCGGTGGGTGAGGCGGACCGTTATGCCCTCGAGATGACCTTTTCGCGCGGGCTGACCAGCGGCTGGCTTGCCGGCACCGATCATCCGTATTTGGTGCACGGGCGCTACGGCAAGAAGCGTGGTCCGGTGCTCGGGGTGGTCGAGGACTGCGGGCCTGGGTGGGTTCGTTTGGGCGGGCGCAGCGGCATTCCGGTCGTGGCCGGCGACGGGGTGGTGTTTGATGCCGGGGAGAACCGCGACGAGGAGCAGGGCGCGCGTGTATGGAAGGTCGAGGGCGATCGGTTGTTGTTTCATCGGCGGCACAGCGGGTTGGATTTCGGGCGGATTCGTCCCGGACAGGTGTTGTGCAAGACCTCCGATCCCCGGCTTGAGTCCGCGTTGCGGAAATTCTGGCAGGGCGCGCGTCCGTCGGAGCGCAAGCGGCCGCTGGATCTCGAGGTGGTGGGAGCGGTCGGGCGGTCCTTGGAGTTGCGGGCGGGCGGAGTGGTGGTGAGGAGCGAGGATCCGATCCAACCCGCGCAAAACCATCCGGTCTCTCTTGAGGTTTTGCGCGTCCAGTTGGGCAGGTTGGGCGGGACACCTTACGAGTTGGCGTCCTTGGTCAATCACCTCGAGGGCGACTGCCACCTTCCGGTTTCCCTGCTCAACCGGATGCGGCGCAAGCTCGTGGAAGCGTTGGAGAGGGGTTCCGTTTCCGGGGCAGGGGCGCCCGTGGTCGTGGCGGACTATCGCCACCTTCTGCCGGAGCGTGGCTTTTCTCCTGCGGGTGGGGTTGTTGAGTTGTCGGTCCTTTGCCGGAGCATGGATCAGTTGGGCGCTGCCATCGAGTGCGGGGTGCGGACCGTGTATTGCGATTTTGAGGATCCGCGGCGGTATCGGGAGGCGGTGGGCGGGTTTCGGGCCGGTGCGGCGGGAGGGGCGCGCATCCTGCTTGCCACGCCGCGCATTCTCAAACCCGGGGAAGCCGGCTACCTGCGCCTGATCGCCGGAGCTGCGCCGGACGGGCTGCTGATCCGCAATCCCGGAGCTTTGCGGATCACCGAGTCCTGGGACGGCCTTCTGCGGGTGGGGGACTTTTCCCTCAATGTCACCAATCCCATCACCGCCCGGTTGTTGATGGAAGGTTGCCGGCTCGATGCGCTCACGGTATCGCACGATCTCAACATCGGGCAGGTGTTGGACTTGCTCGGTGCGGCGCCGCCCGGGTGGTTCGAGCTCGTTCTTCATCAGCACATGCCGATGTTTCATATGGAGCACTGCGTATTTTGTGCGTTTTTGAGCAAGGGCACCAGTCATCTCGACTGCGGGCGCCCGTGCGAGACGCGCAGTGTCCACTTGCGTGACCGGGTGGGCCAGTTGCACCGCCTGCAGGCCGATGTCGGTTGCCGCAACACCTTGTTCAGCGGGCGGGCGCAGACCGGGGCGCGGCACTTGCCCGAATTGGTCCGTGCCGGGTTGCGGAGGTGCCGGGTGGAGTTGCTTGATGAGGACCGGGATACCGCCGTGCGCACCCTTGGCGCCTACCAGCGCCTGTTGCGTGGCGAGGAGGATCCGGCCGCCGTGCTCGGCACCGTGCACGCCATCGAGAAACTCGGGGTCACCGAAGGCACCTTGTCCGGCGACGGGCTGTAACGCGCTCCGCTACGCCGGCCGGGGCGCGGAAATTTCCTCCCGAAATCCGACATTCTCGCTTGCCATCCCTGAATTTTCAGAAAATACTGAAAGCAATGAATGCGGCAGCTGACTTGGATGTTTTAAAAGAGGCGCGGGACGAGTTTGTCGCCCAGTGGGGTGCGATGGGGTCGCATTGGGGGATCAACCGGACGATGGCGCAGGTTCATGCTTTGTTGATGACTGCGCCGGAGGCCTTGTCGACGGACGAGGTGATGGAGCAGTTGGAGATCAGCCGCGGGAGTGCGCACACCAATTTGAAGGAGTTGGTGTCGTGGGGTTTGGTGCGGGTGGTGCTGCGCAAGGGGGACCGGCGGGAGTACTTCGAGGCGGAGAAGGATGTGTGGAGGATTTTCACGATTGTGTCGCGCGAGCGCAAGCGGCGGGAGATTGATCCTGCCTTGGCGGTATTGCGGAGTTGTGCGGAGAGGAGTGCCCGGATCCGGTCGGCGGAGGGGCGGGCGTTTCACGATCAGATGAAGCGTTTGGGCGAGTTCGTGGATCTGGCTTCGCGGTTGTCCGACAAGGTTTCGGCGATGAATCCGGGGATTGCCTTGCGGGTGGCGGGCAAGTTGCTCGGTTGAAGGGAAAGTTTTTCGAACACCATGAGTCCGGTTCTGGTCATGATTGGCGGGGGCGAGGGTTTGGCGGGCCTGGTGGCTCCGCGCTTCACGGCTCTCGGTTGGGAGGTTGCCGGGATCGGGTCGGCTCCGTGGGCCGGGGGTGCGGATCGTCTGGCCTTGGATTGGGATGGCGGGGGTGCATGGGCCTTGGCTTTGGAAGGGGCGGGTGCGGTGGTACAATTTCCCGGAGGTGGGGAGGCGCAGACCGCGCGGGTGGCGAGTGCGGTGCGTGCTTGTCGGGTTCCGCCGCGGGTTTGGATTCATGTTTCCTCGACCGATTGGTATGCGGCTGGAGCGTGCGACCGGCCCGATGAGTGGGTTGGGGAGCGCGGTGAGGATGCGGGTGCGCGGCGGGTATGTTCGGAGGAGGAGGCGTTTTTTCGGGAGCCGGTGGCGGCCGAGACCCGCAAGCTCGTGCTGCGGGTTGGTTTGGTGGTATGCGCGCCCTCGGTGGCCGTGGGGCAGGGCATGGCCGGGGTGATGGCGGCGGTGGGGTCGGGCGAGATCTCATGGATCCATGCCGAAGATTTCGCCGCGGCGATCGAGTGGGCGGTGGCGGATCCCTTCCTTTCCGGAGTCGTCAATGCCGTCGCGCCGGAATCGGCGGCGTGGTCGGTGTGCCACCATGCCTGCTTGGAGGGCTTGGTGTCGGTGGTGGTGCCGGGCGGGGGAGCCGCGTTCCCATGGGAGGCGCGGGCGGCCATGCCTCTCCGCTTGCGGGACGAGGGCTTTCGCTGGCGGCACCCGGTGTTCGGTGATTGGTTGGCGCGCGGACGGCAAGTGGAGGCGGTCGGACCCGTCGCCGAGCCCCCCTCGGAACCCACCGGGCGGCGTTTGGCGGCCGCAGGGTCGGGCTGATACCGGGATTTTTCGGGGTCGGCCCGGAGGAAAAACCTTTGAAAAAACCTTGGATATTTCTCGTTTTCCGGGGTGGGTCGGCATCGCCGGGACTTTTCGGGTTGTCCTGAGGGGGCTCTTTCCCTATTCCCGGCGGAGCGGTGGGCAGGGTGTCCATCGCCTCAACCCCCGAACTCGCCCCCCGCACCGAGACCATGAACCGCATTCGAGTTTCCGCTCTCCTGTTTGCTCCCGTGCTTTGCCTTGCGGCCAGTTGCAGCCAGGCCGACATCGCCGTTCTGCCCAAGGATCGCATTCAGAAAAAGTCCGCCACCGTTTTGGCTTCGAGGGAGCGGGCCGATCACGCCGCATTGGTTCGTCCGTCCGGTTCGTTGGTTTCGGCGGCCTCCGGCAAGGCGCGGGACCGTCACAACATGCCCGTGTATTCCTTTGCCGAGCGGACCCGCTTGGTGCGCACCACCGCCTACACCTGCAGCGAGGACGATCACATCGCCTACGGGAGCAAGAACGCCACCGGCACCGCCTTGCGCTACACCGGCAAGGTGCGGAGCGCGGCCGCCGACTGGTCGTACTACCCGGTGGGCACGGTGTTCCGGATCAAGGGGCTTCCCTACACTTATGTGGTCGATGACTACGGTTCGGCGCTCACCGGCACCGGGACCATTGATCTCTACAAGCCCAACAAGGAAACCATGAACCTTTGGGGTTTGCGCAATGTGGAGATCTCCGTCGTGCAGTGGGGATCCTTCAGCCGCAGTGCGCGTATTCTCAGCGAGCGCACCCGGTTCAGCCATTGCCGCCAGATGCTGGCGAACATCGTCAGGCAGGATCCGCGGCTTTCCGCGGTTGCGACGCGGTGAGGGCGGCGGGAAACCCGCATTCGGGCGGGCGTGGTCGCCGGACAACGGGAGCTTGCGGCATCGGGCGCGGGGAGCTAACCAGACCCCGCCGATGAGCCAGGAATCCGATCCGCATGCATCGCTGGGGGCGATGTATTCCGACTACTTTCTCGACTACGCCAGCTATGTCATCCTCGAGCGTGCCGTCCCGCATCTGCACGACGGCTTGAAGCCGGTGCAGCGGCGGATCCTGCACGCGATGGACGAGATCGAGGACGGCCGTTACAACAAGGTCGCGGGGATCGTCGGCAACACGATGAACTACCATCCCCACGGGGATGCCTCGATCGGGGCGGCCATCGTGCAGCTCGGTCAGAAAGACCTGCTCATCGATACCCAGGGAAACTGGGGCAACACCCTGACCGGGGACGGGGCGGCTGCACCGCGGTACATCGAGGCGCGGCTCACGCGGTTTGCCAACGAGGTCGTGTTCAACCCCAAGACCACGCGCTGGCTGCCCAGTTACGACGGGCGCCGCCGCGAGCCGGAGACCCTGCCGGTCAAGTTCCCGCTGCTGCTGGCGCAGGGTGCGGAGGGCATCGCGGTGGGTCTGGCCTGCAAGATCCTTCCGCACAACTTCATCGAGCTCGCCGAGGCCGCGGTGGCCGTGTTGCGCAACGAACCCTTCACCCTGTTTCCCGATTTCCCCACCGGAGGCACGGTGGATGTCTCCGAGTACCGGGACGGCGTGAGGGGCGGCAAGGTGCGGGTTCGGGCGCGGATCGCGGTTGAGAAAAAAGGCCTGCTGCGGATCACCGCGATTCCCTTCGGAACCACCACCGGTTCCCTGATGGATTCGATCGTCGCCGCCTCCGACAAGGGCAAGATCCGGATCGCGCGGATCGAGGACAACACCGCGGCCGAGGCCGACATCCTCGTGCATCTGGCCGCGGGGGTGGATCCCGAGACGGTGCGCGACGGGTTGTATGCCTTCACCGATTGCGAACTGGCCATTTCGCCCAACGCCTGTGTCATCATCGACGGCAAGCCGCGTTTCACCGGCGTGTCCGACATCCTGCGCGAGAGTGTGGCGCGGACCAAGGCTTTGCTTGGCCGGGAGCTGGAAATCCGGCTCGGCGAACTCGAGGACAAGTGGCATTTCAGCTCGCTTGAGCGGATATTCATCGAGAACCGGATTTACCGCGACATCGAGGAGTGCGAAACCTGGGAGGCCGTGATCGGGGCCATCCGCTCCGGATTGCAGCCGCATCTCGGGCGCTTGCGGCGGGAGGTGACCGACGACGACATCACGCGGCTCACCGAGATCCGGATCAAGCGCATCTCGCGCTACGACTCCTTCAAGGCCGATGAGGAAATCAAGGGGCTGGAAAAGGATCTCGCCGAGACTGCGAAGAACCTCAAGGGGCTCACCAAGTACACCATCCGGTGGTTCGAGGAACTCGTCAAAAGGCACGGCAAGGGCCGCGAGCGGCGCACCGAGATCGGCTCTTTCGACCGGGTCGACCGCATGCAGGTGGCGGCCGCCACCGAGACCCTGTACATCGATGCCAAGAACGGATTTGCCGGCTACGGGCTCAAGAAGGACGGCGAGCCTCTGGGCAAGTGTTCCCAGTTGGATGACATCATCGCCTTCACCCAGGACGGGAAAATGCGGGTGGTCAAGGTGGCGGACAAGGTCTTCATCGGCCAGCGGCCGCTGCGGGTGGCGGTGTTCCGCAAGGACGAGGAACTCATCTACTCCATGGTCTATCGCGACGGGCGGGACGGGCCGGTATTGGCCAAGCGGTTCACCGTGGGCGGGGTGACGCGCGACAAGGAGTACGACCTTGCCAAGGGCAAGCCCGGCACGAGGATCCTGTACTTCGCCGTGCATCCCTCCGAGGCCGAGAGTGCCGCGCAGATGCTTTTGGTGCACCTCAAGCCGCAGCCGCGCATGCGCAATCTGGTCAAGCCGCTCGCGTTCTCCGAGTTCGCAGTGCGGGCGCGTTCCTCCGCGGGCAATCTCGTCACCCGTCACGCTGTCGAGCGGGTGGTGCGCGCGCCGCGGGACTACGATCCCTCGGCCGGCGCCTGAGCGTGCCCGCCGGGGAGTCCCGTATCGGCGGCCCGCAACCGCTCAGGGTTTCCCGTTGGTGCGGGAAAGCCGGGTGAGCCCGCGTTCCAGCAGTTGTGCGTCGACGGCGGCGGAGACCGACTCGTCGAGATAGATCGTCGGGTCGTCCGACTCGAATTCAATCGAGTGGATGCCCGTGGGTTTCGCGTCGAAAGCGTCCACAAGGTCCTTCATGTGGCGGATGCGTTTGCCGTTGACCTGCCGCACGATTTCGCTGCTGAGGCTTTCGTAACCGACTGTCGCCGGGGTCGGGATCGACGCGGTGAGCACCACGACGCGATCGGCCTCCTTCTCGAATTTCTCCGGGTTTTCCAGCGCATCGAGCAGGTTGAGCGGCGCGCGCGACTGCCAGTCCTCGCCCATGGATTCCAGCATCGGCCGCGAGAGTTCCTGAAACACCAAGCCGCCCTTCACGAGAAAGTTCGGAGCCGCGTCGTAGAGGTGATCGGGCACGAGTTTCTCCGATTCCTCCTGCCGGGAGAGGATGGCCTTCACCTCGATGGGTTTGCCATCGCGCATCACCGCCATGGTCAGGGTATCACCCACCGCGCACTCGCCGCGAATGACGTGGCTCCAGGGAAGTTTGCCGTAGAGCGCGTGGTCGTAGAAGCCGCGGCGGTCGAGTGTGTGCTTGTTGACCGCGGTGATCACATCGCCTTTGCGCAGGCCCGCCTTGTCGGCGGCCGATCCTTTGCGCACGCTGCGGATGTATGCCCCGCCGTCGTCCTCGCTGAGACCGAGCCAGAGGCGGAACTGCGGATCATCGGTTTGTGCAACGCCCACGCCGAGACTGGGAAAGCCCTTGTAGTCGCCGTCGGTCGCGCCGGCAAGGAAGCGGGAGACGATCTCGGGCGCGATCACATCGCAGATCTGGTCCTTGGAATCATAGCTGAGCAGCACGCCCGCGAGTTTCCCATCGAGCAAGGCCGGCAGGGTGAAACTGCTGGCAGCGCCCTGCATCGACGCCTTGACGCGGTAGGTAAGGAAACTGTTTCCGGCGACGAGGCCCGAGGAGAGGTCGACGCTTTGCAGTACGCCCGGGGTGAGCAGGGCGGTGCCCTTGGTTTCGATCTGCACCATCTCGACGGTGACTCCGTTTGCCGCGGGTTGGGCGATTCCGAGCGGGACCGATCCCTCGAAAAATTTCGCGCCTTCCTGCGGATCCGCCGGACCGAGCAGCGCCAGGTTCGCCTCGTAGTCCGCCGCGAGCACCTTCGCAGGTGTCGTCTGGGTGCCGTCGGGCGACTCGAATTCCAGGTAGGTGGCGTCGGCCGCCAGTTCCGCGGTGGTCAGCACCTGTTGCGGGCCGGTGATGGCGCCGAGGCCGTTGCGGCGCACGGGCGGGGATTTCTCCCAAGGTTGCCACGTGTTCCATGACTGGCGGGTGGAATTGATGCGGACCACCGATTTGCGGACATCGTGCGTTTCCGCATCGGCGTGCTGGCGGGTGACGACCGCCTCCGCGGTGGCTGCATCGGCGCTGTCTTGCGCGCTCGTCGGCGCGGCTTGTTTCGGTCGGCAGGCCGTGGCAACCAAGGCAAGCGGTACGAGAAGGACGAGGGTTCGTTTCATGGGAGGGAGTCCGTGTTCAGGCGAGGCCCAGCACATCGCGCATATCGTAGAGGCCCGGGGGTTGGTTTTTCAGCCAGAGCGCGGCGCGGACCGCGCCTGCCGCGAAGGTGAGGCGCGATGAGGCCTTGTGGGTAAGTTCCACCCGTTCGCCGTCCGCGGCGAAGACCACGGTATGGTCGCCGACCACATCACCGCCGCGCAGCGAGTGCATGCCGATTTCGCCGGGACGGCGTGCGCCGGTGTTTCCGGATCTTCCGTGGACGGTTTGTGGTTCGTGGCAGGTGGCCACCGCCTTTTCGAGCACCGAAAGCAGCGTGAGCGCCGTGCCTGATGGCGCATCGATCTTGTGACGGTGGTGCATTTCCACCACCTCGATGTCAAAGTGGTCGGCCTTGAGCACTCCGGCGGCGAGTTTGGTGAGCCAGAACAGGGTGTTCACCCCGACCGAGAAATTGGAGGCGTGGACCAGCGGGACGGATCGCGATGCCTCGTGGATTTGCGCGAGTTCCTCCGGGGAGTGGCCGGTGGTGCCGATCACCAGTGGTTTTCCTTGGGCGAGAGCGGTGCGGACTACTTCGCCGGTGAACGAGTGGTGGGAAAAATCGATGGTGCAATCGGCGGCACGCATGGCTGCGTCGATATCCTCACCCGAATCGTGGGTGGCGGCGACGGTCACTTGCGGTTCGGCGTTGGCGGCCTCGAGGAGGGCGAGACCCATGCGGCCCGAGCGGCCGGTGATGAGGAGATTCAGCATGGTGCGCGGCGGCGGGAAAGGTGTACGGGACCCCGCGGGGGATCAAGGCCTCGTTTGGGGGTTAGTCGTCCCAGATCATCTGTTCGAGGCGGATGCGGTCGGCGCGGGCCCGGGCTTCCCCGGCACGGGGGCCTTTGAAGGACGCGATCCGGTCCGCGCAGCGGGCGGCGGCCGACCAGCGTCCGGCCTTTTCCAGCAGCGCGAGTGCGCGGAAGCCGCAGAGTTCGAAGTAATGCCATTCCGAGGGTGTTGTCCGGGTTTCCAAGACCGAGTAGAACGCGGCAAGCGCCTCCTCGGTGCGCGGGGAACCGTCGGCTGCGGGGCAGTCCTCGAGGATCTTGCCGCGCAGGTATTGGATGCGGTTGCGGATGGGCGCTTGGGCGCCGGATTCCGCGAGCATCGAGTCGAGCACGGAGAGGGCCTCGGTTGCCGATTTGCGGTCGGAGGGTCCGCGGGCCTGCCGGGCTTCCGCGAGCAGGAATCCGGTGGGGATTCGCAGCGGGTCCTGAGGCTTGAGCGATGCCCTCCAGGGGTCGAGCATGGTCTCCGCTTCCTCGAGGCGGTTCGCATCGATGAGCAAGCGGGCTTTTTCCAGACGGGCCAAGGCAGCGACCGGTCCGGCGGCTGTGATGGCCTCGTCGTAGAGTCCGATCGCCTCCTGGCGGGACTGCGGGGTGGGTACTTGTGAAGCGGCGCGGGCAGCCATCAGCCAGCAGGTTTGGGTGTGGGCGGGGTTGGTTCCGGACGAAGCGAGTTGTTCGAAGACCATGCGGGCATCGTTGAAATTGCCGGAGGCCGAGAGGTTGCGTCCGAGGAGCAGACGGACCTCCTCCGCGCCCGGTTCCCGCGGGAAGCGCTTCAGAAAATCCCGCGCACCGCTCACGGCCGCTTCGGCGTTCCCGGTGGCGTCGTCGATCCGCATCCGGACACGGAGCGCGCGGGGCGAGTCGGCGGGTTTGTCCGGGGATTGCGACCCTGCCGCGATCGTGTCCAGTTGTGCCTTGGCGAACGACACATCGGGTTTCAGTCCGTCGAGAGCCGCCTCGGCTGCCGCGATGCGGGCATCGAACGCGCGGGGATGCTTCGGGTGGTCGGTGAGAAACGCCTCCAGCGCGGCCCGGCGTTCCCCCGGATCCGGCAGGGCCTCCGCCACCTTGAGCTTCAGGTCGGGCGAATCGAGGGATGCCAACGCTTCCCGTGCTTGGGCGGTGGCGGCGTCCGGTTTCGCGGTGTCGACAGCAGACGGATTGGCGATCAATCGCGTGAGGGTGGCGTTGGTGCGCGCGATGTCGGCGGGGCGGCCGGTGAGGAGTTCGGCCGCGGCATCGAATCCGGCCGCGGCGTTTTCCGGGTCTCCTTTGCCTGCGGCATCGACCGCGGCGAGGAAGTCCGCCTTGCCGACCAGTTCCCGCGGCGCGACGCGTTCGCGGAGGATGGTCGCGATCTCCGCCGGTGACAGAGGTGCTTGCGACGAGAGCGGTTGCCGGGCGAAGAGCAGCAATGCCTCGTCGGCAAGGCCGGGCTCGGGAGAAATTGATATCAATTTTGCGAGTAGCAGTCGTGCTTGCCCGGTTGATGTCCCTTGATTGGCGGCGAGCAGCGCGCGCGCCTTGGCGAGCAGCGCGCGGGCGAGGCGGCGATCGCGTGTCGTGCCCGGCGGCAGGGCAGATGCCGCGCCCGAATCCCCATCGGCGACCGGTCCCGGTGCTGGTTCCGGGGTTCCGGCGGTCCAGCGCCCGAGTTTCGCGAGCAGGGAGGCATCCGTGGGCCGCGCCGCGAGCAGCGTGTGGAGTCGCTCGAACAAGGCATCGAGTTGGGGTGACTCCGGGTGGGTATCGATGAACCCGGTGAGGAAGGACGCCGCCTCCTGCTCGTTTCCGGTTGCGAGGAGGGCATCGGTCAGTTCCACGGCGGCGCGGTGGAGGACCGGTCCCGGGGTGTTGCGCGGATCCAGCAGCGATTTCAGGACGGTTGCCGCCTGTTCCGCGTTCCCCTCGATGCGCAGCAGTCGGCCGTGCAGCAAGCGTTCCGCGGGCGGGATTTGCGGCGAGGCGGGATCGGCGGGGAGCGGCAGCAGGGCGCGGGCTTCGGCGTGGCGACCTTGCTCGATGAGGATCGAGACCCGCGGCGGGAGGCCCTGCTTGGCGGCGGGGTCCGTGGCGCGGGAGGAAGCCGGGGCAATCCGTTGCAGTGCCTCCTCGGTGCGGCCCTCGGCCAGCAGGAGGTTTGCGGTAGTGAGAATCGCCTGCGGATCATCGGCCGCGGCGGATGAGGTGAGTGCCGCGATGGCCTCTTGATTGCGGCCGAGGGCGGCAAGGGCGAACCCTTTCCAGAGGACCGACCCCGGCAATTCCTTCATCCCTCGTTTTGATAATGTATCGAGGGCCTCCTCGGGTCTTCCCCCGCGCACCAGTGCCTCGGCGAGCAGCAACCGGATCCTCGATGCCTCGGCGGCATCCGGTTTCGCGGCAAGACCCTCCCTGAAGTGACGCGCGGCGATTTCCGGCAGGTTTGCGGCCAGTGCGTCCTCGCCCTTCCCAATCAGTGTCGCAGGGGGAAGCGTTGCAGTGGCGGCGAGTGCCGGGAGCAGCAGCACCAGCAGCGCCCCGAGGCAGGGACTCGCTCTGCGGGCCCGGGCAGGTGCGGGGAATGCCGGTTGCGGGTTCATGGGGAGGTTCCGAACATCCGGTCGCCCGCATCGCCGAGGCCGGGGAGGATGTATCCGTTTTCGTCGAGGCAACGGTCGAGCGCCGCGGCGTGGACAGGCAGTCCGGGAAACGCTCCGAGCAGGGTGGCGATACCTTCCGGTGCCGCCACAAGGCAGGCAAAGCGCAGCGAGCGGGCTCCGGCGCCCTTCATCATCGTGACTGCCTCCACCGCCGATCCACCGGTGGCGAGCATCGGGTCGAGCACGATCACATCGTGGTCCTCGAGTCGCGGAGGATGCTTGAGATAATACCGCCGGGCTTCGAGCGTGTGTTCGTCGCGCATCAGGCCGATGTGAGCCACCGCTGCGTGGGGGATCATGTCGAGAAAGCCATCGACGAACGCAAGTCCGGCGCGCATGACCGGCACGAGGGTGATGTTGTTCGCGAGCACGCGGCCGGTTGCGGATTCCAGCGGGGTGAGGCATTCCACGGGGCGGGTCGGCAGTTCCGCGGTTACGGCCGGCACCATCAGGGAAGCGATGCGGCGCACCCGTTGGCGGAACTCCGCCGCCCCGCATTGCGGATCCCGCAGGCGGGTCATTTCATCGGCAATGAGCGGGTGGTCGACCGTCCGGAGCATGTTCGTCGGTCAATGGGCGAGGAGTTTTTTCAAATCGGCCACGGAGACCTGCATCATCGCGGCCGCGGTCTTCAGGTCGCCGGATGAGCGATCGAGCGCGCGCAGGGCCGTTTCGCGGGCGATCCATTCCGGCAGCGGGGTCGAGGCCGGGGCGAGGTTGAGGAGTTGGTCGAGCGCGGAACCGAGTGCATCGGCGGCCTTTGCCGGGGCCGAGGCGAGCGGCAGGTCGCCGGGCAGGAGGATGTCGGATGAAGCCAGGGCGCAGGCACGGGCGATTGTGTTCTCGAGTTCGCGTACATTCCCGGGCCACGAGTGGGCTTGCAGTGCCTGCACCGCCTCGCCGGAGAGGCGGAGTCGGGCCATGCCGCTTTTGCGCGCCATGCGGTCGAGGAAGAACGCCGCAAGCAGCGGGATGTCCTCGCGGCGTTCGCGCAACGGGGGAATGCGGATCTCCACGACATTGAGGCGGTAGTACAAGTCCTCGCGGAAGCGTCCCGCGGCCACTTCCTCGGCGAGGTTCTTGTGGGTTGCGGCGATCACGCGGACATCGGTGCGGAGGGTTTCGTTGGAGCCGACCCTCGAAAACGAGCCATCCTGCAGCACGCGCAGCAGTTTCACCTGGATCGATGCCGGCATGTCGCCGATCTCGTCGAGGAACAGCGTTCCTCCGTCGGCTTGTTCGAAGCGGCCGGTGCGTCTCGCGATCGCGCCGGTGAAGGATCCTTTCTCGTGGCCGAACAATTCGCTCTCCAACAAGTTTTCCGGGATCGCGCCGCAGTTGATGGTGATCATTTCGCGTTGGCGGCGCTGGCTGTATTCGTGAAGGGCTTTTGCCACCAGTTCCTTGCCGGTGCCGCTTTCCCCGGAGATCAGCACCGGGGCATCGGCGCGCGCCACTTTTCCCACCAGTTTGAACACCTCCTGGAGCGCGCGGGATACGCCGATCATTTTCACGCGGCCGTCGTGTTTCGGCAGGCTGGCCGATGGGTGTTCGGCGCTGCGTCGGTCCTCTTGGATTTGGAGGGCCGATTCCACGACCGGGCGGAGTTCGAAGGCGAGGGATTCCTTGCGGAGCACATCGTGGGCACCGCGCTGGGTGGCCTCGATGATCTGGCCGGTGCTCGGGAAGCCCGCGGTGAGGACCACGAGGGTTTGCGGGTTTTGGGCACCGAGGCGGGAGAGCAGCTCCATCCCGTCGAACGGTTCCAGTTCCATGGCCGCGACCACCACGGCGACCGGCGTTTTGGCCGCCACTTTCAGCGCGTTGTCCGCGCGGTCGCAGCGCAGGATCCGCAATCCGCGCGCGGTCAGGTGCTTGGTGGCCCAGTTCAGGAAATCCAGATCGGGGTCGACAAGGAGCAGGGTGTCTTCCTCGGCAGCTTGGGGCATGGGTCGGCGGGGACCCGATCTATCAGCGGCGGGAGGGGGAGACCACCCCAAAATCCGGCGGATCCAGCCGGATGGTCACTCAAAGAACGACCGGACCGCCCGCTGTTCGTCTGGCGCGAGGGAATCGCGCCAGATTCGGTCTCCTCCGCTGCCCGCAGCTGCCGCAGAACCGCCGGCGCCGATGGTGGTCGGTTTCTCCTCGATCTCGTGCTTGCCGACGCCGAGCCCGACCACATCACCCGGGAGCGAATCCTTGATCTCATCGCCCTTCACCCCCTCGATGTCCCCCGTCTCGAATTCATCGGACTTGTCTCCGAGGACCTGCGGCACATGACCTGGGCCACGGCTGATACCGCCTTTTCCGGGCATTCCCCCGTTCGCCCCACAGGCACCGGTGCAACCTTCCGCGCAGGGCCCGTCCCCCGGGCACTTGCCGCCAGCGAGTGCCTCGCCTTCGCCTTCGCCTTCACCTTCGCCTTCGGCTCCCTGTCTCATTTCGCGGAGTCGTTGGGCGTTGCGTTGGAGAGACTCCCGGAGTTGGTCCATTTGTTCCGGGGAAAGGTTGGAGAATTGTTCCGGCGTGAGGCCCGCCATATCTGCGACCAGTTGCGGATCGGGGCCTGCGGGCAAGGCGTTGAGTTGTTGCAAGGCCTCGCCGAGTTCCCGCGAGAGTTTGGCCGACTCCGCTTCATTTCCTTGGCCGAGGCTTTCCCTCCATGTTCCGGCGGCGGCATCCGCCTGTTCCATATTGCCGGCGAGTTGTTGCATGGCCGAGCGGTGTGCCTTCTCGAGGGATGCGGTTGCCTCGAGCGACGATTGGCTGAACCATTCCTCCTCCTCGCGGGCGCGGAGTTCCTCGATCTGTTTACGCGTGTTTTCGATGTAAGGTTGTTCGACCAGTTTTTCTTCGGCGAGTTGGTCGAGTTCCTGTTCGAGTTTTTTCCACGCGAGGGGTTCCTCGGCGGGGATGACTGCGGCTTGGCTTGTCTCGGGAAGCGGCATCCACAGGCCCGCGGCCAAGAGGGCGAGGGCTCCGAGCGGGGCGGTGAGCAGGCGGGGCCAGCGCCAAGTCAGCACGCGTTGCGGGATGAGCGCCGCATCCGGCCAGGCCGCCACCCCGGCGATGGCGGCGGAGAGTCGCCCGTTCAGGTTCCCTGCGGCTTCCAGGCGCAGCAGGGTGGTGGCGGGTTTTTCGAACTTGCGGCGTGCGACGAGGCAGGCCGCAAGGAAGACGAGGGTGACCCCGGCCGCGGTTCCCCAGAGCAGGGCTTGCGGGGGGATGTCCGGACGCAGTCTCCGGCAGAGCAGGAGGGCGGCGCATCCGACCAACCCGAGCAGCACAAAGGGGGCGGCCATCGCGTCCACCCACCAGCCGAGGTGAATCGAGCGCCGGATCGAAGAGGCCCGGCGCAGCCACTGCTTCCGAGAGGAGGGATCGGGGGTATCACTCATGAAGACGAACATCCCGTACCCTCTTGTCGTCCCGGGCGCAAGCCGGCATCTGGACGGACAGGGATCGGATGCCCCGACTCGCCGCCGCAAGGTACCCTTTTCATGCGATTGACGCGCGCGGGGAGCCTGTGCCAAGGTTCCGGCGTGGAGGATTCGTCGCCGAAGCATCGGATGGGAAACGAATCGCTTGTCCGGGTGCTGGACGCGGCGGCTCTGCGCTTGCGGACGCTGCTGGAGAGGCAGGGGCGTGCGGACGGAGCCTTGCGGATCGCAGTGGTGGGCGGCGGATGCTCGGGATTGCAGTACAAGATGGATCTGGTCGATGGTCCGCGCGACCGCGACATCCTCGTGCCGACCAACGGGGTGCGGGTCGTGATGGACCCGAAGAGCGCCTTGTTTGTCAGCGGCAGCGAGCTCGATTATTCAGACGATCTGCAGCAGGGAGGTTTCAAGGTCCGCAATCCCAATGCGGTGGTGACCTGTTCCTGCGGGGAGAGCTTTGCCGCATGAGCCGGGAGTTTCCATCCTTCGCGGTTCGCTTGCATCGGATGGCAGCCACTGGCTTCGCGTGTGTACTGGCCTGCCTGTCCTTGCCTGTTTCCGCTGCGCCGCCGGAATTGATGCCGGACCACGAAGCCTTGGTGCGGGATCTCGCCGACGAGAAATTTTCCGTGCGCGAGCGTGCCACCACCGAGTTGTGGACCCTTGGGGAAGAGGCCTTGCCGTGGCTCGAGCGGGCAGCGGTGGCCGATGATCCCGAGCGTGCGGTGCGGGCAAGGCAGTTGCTGCGCAAGATCCGGATGGGGATCCGTCCGTGGACGGATGAAGCGGTGGTGGCGCTCATCGAATCCTATCGGCGGTCGTCACCCGCCGCGAAGGGCCAGGTGTTTCGCAAACTTGCGGAACAGAAGGCCTGGATCCCGATGCTCCATTTGTATCGGGAGGAAAAGGACGGCGAGCTGCTGCGCCGCTTGCGTCCCGGCATCGACGGAGTGGTGTTGCGGGCGGCGCGCGCGCGGATCGACAAGGGAGATGCGAAGGGGGCGTTGGAGGCGCTGCGGCTTGCGCCCGAGGATGATGATTCCCTGACCGCGCTGGCGGCGTTTCATCGATCGATCGGCACCCTCGACGAGGAGATCCGCAAGGTGGAGACGAAGGGAGGCTCGGCCCGCTGGCGCATGGCGTTGTACCGGGTGGCGGGAAATCTCGAGGCGGCGGAGCGTGCGGCGCGCGCGTGCGGAGCCGATGACGATGCCGCGGCACTCGCCGGTTTGCGCGGCAACCCGATGCCATGGCTTGTCCGGACCTGGGGACAGCGCAACAAGGCCCTTGTCACCGCCTACGGCAGGGTCGCGGCACGAAGGTGGGCGGGAATGCCCGTGGAAGGGGCCGATTTCGATTTCATCCTCGGGACCATTGACTCCGACAACGATGCGCTCGCCCGCAATGCGGTTGCCGCATTGTTTCTGCTCGGCCAGCGCGAACGCGGCGAGGAGGCGCTGCGCAAACGAAGCCCGCTCGGTGCCTTCCGCCACCTCGAGAGCCTCGAGCGGATTCCCGAAGCGCTCGCGGTTCTCAAGATCGATCCCGCCAAGCCTGATTTCGGCGCGTGGGTGAAACCGCGCTTCGAATCCTATCTCGATGCCGGCCGTGGACAGGATGGTGCGGCTGTTTCCGAGGAACCCGACACCATGTTGGCGCTCGCGGTCTTTCTGGGCCGGCGCGGCCTGCATGACGATGCGTACCGCGCCTTTGCGCCGAGTCTCCTGGAAATGGGCGATGCGGATGAGGAGGGCTTTTCCGGTTTGCTCGGCGCCCTGTTCGGCAGTCCCGGGGAGGTGGATGCCGCTCCGGTTCTCGCCGCCCGCATCGGCAGCGAATGGGCGGGCAACGATGTGCGGAAATGGCGGATCGTGCTCGGCGCCGCATTCGGCGACGAGGGCGACGCGGAGGAATGGTGGGACTGGCTGGGCAAGGAAGATGCCGGCATGGACGAAGCCGCGCGTCTCGGCGTGCTGCTGGCGATGAACCGGATGGGTCCGGACCCCGGTCTGCTTCGCGAGAAATGGATCGGGCGCGCCATCGCCGAGGCACGCAGGAATGCGGCGGGCGGTGATCACGATCTCGCCGACCGCCTCCTCTCCCTGCTGCAGCAGACAAGGGACGCGCAAATGTCCCTGGAGATCCTCGACTCGATTTCCCCCGAGCAGCGGGCCGCGCTTCCCGGCAACGCGCGCTACGTGTGGTTTTCGGCCTTGGACCGCTGGCCCGAGGCGGCGGAGGCCGCTCTTGAGGCGGTGGCCGCTACCCGCGAGAGCGACGGAGCGCCGCAGGCCGACTGGCATGCCCACGCGGCGGTCTCCCTGCGGCGCTGCGGGAGGGAACGGGAGGCCGTAGAGCACGACAAGTGGGCCGAGCGGCTCGCGTTGGGTGATGCCGCCACCTCCTTGCGAATCGCGGTCGCATACGGCTTTGGCCGCGACCGCGAACGCGCCGCACTTTGGAATCGTCGCGCGGCCCGGGAGGCCCGCCCGCGCTCCGGCATCTTCTTTGCCGCCCTGCGCGATCTGGCGGACGATCTCATGGAGCAAGGGAACTGGGGTGAAGCGGCCTCGGTCGCGGAAATGCAAACGAATTTTCTGGTGGGCAATGATTACAATTGGGACACCCCGATGCCTCTGCTCCGCCAGCGCCTGCAGTCCGACACCATGCGCGCGCTGGCCACGATCGGCAGGAACCGCGCCGCCGCGCTCGGGTTGATCGCCGCCTGCCACCGCGGCTCGGAGATGGACGGCTCGCTGGCCGACTTTTTTTTCCCTGCATTGCGCAAGGCCGGGCTGCGCGAGGAGCACGACCGCATGTTCGCCGAAACATGGGAAAGACTTCGCGGGGTCGTCGCGCGTTACCCGGATGCCGACAACACCCGCAACACCGCTGCCTGGTTCGCGGGACGCGCGGTTCTCGAACTCGACGAAGCCGAGGAACACATCCGCGCCGCGCTCAAGCACCGGCCCCAGCAAGCGTCCTTCCTCGACACCTACGCGGAGATCCGCTTTTCACAAGGACGGCGCAAAGAAGCCGTGGAGTGGTCGGGCAAGGCCTTGCGCCACGATCCCAACGACCTGATGTTGCGCAGGCAACATACCCGCTTTCATCTCGAGGACCTGCCCGTCGATGCGAAGAAGGGGCGGGGGACGGGTCGTCCTTGACAATCCGCGGCTGCTGGGCCGCACTCTCCCCGCGCATGCCAAAACTCTCCCTTCGCGACATCCCGCTCGCCGGCAAACGGGTCCTCATCCGCGTCGATTTCAATGTTCCCCAGGACAAGGCGACCGGGGCGATCACCAACAACCAGCGCATCGTCGCCGCCCTGCCCACGATCCGGCACGCGCTCGATCAGGGCGCCGCGGTGGTGCTGATGTCGCACCTCGGCCGACCCGACGGCAAAGCGGATCCGAAATTCTCCCTGCGGCCGGTGGCAGACGAACTCGCGGCCCTGCTCGGCAGGCCGGTGGCCTTCCTTTCCGACTGCGTCGGTCCCGAGGTGGAGGCGGCCTGCGCCCCGGGTGTGTTGGAACCGGGCGCGGTCGTGCTGCTGGAAAACCTCCGCTTCCACATCGAGGAAGAGGGCAAGGTCAAGGAGGCCGACGGCACCTCGCGCAAGGCGGATCCCGCCGCAGTAGCCGACTTCCGAGCGAGCCTCACCCGGCTCGGCGATGTGTTCGTCAACGATGCCTTCGGCACCGCCCACCGCGCCCATAGTTCGATGGTCGGGGTCGATCTCCCGCTGCGTGCCGCCGGTTTCCTGATGGAGGCCGAGCTCAAGGCCTTCCACGCCGTGCTCGAGGCCCCGCGCCGGCCTCTGCTGGCGATTCTCGGCGGAGCGAAAATCGCCGACAAGATTCCGTTGATCCGCAATCTTCTGGAAAAGGCAGATGATATCATTATCGGCGGCGGCATGGCCTTCACTTTCCGCAAAGTCCTCCAAGGCATGGAGATCGGCGACAGCCTTTACGATGCCGAGGGGGCAGCGATCATCCCCGAGCTTGCCGCGAAGGCCGCCGAGCGCGGGGTGGCGCTGCATTTGCCGGTGGACTTCGTCTGTGCCGACCGCTTTGCGCCCGATGCCGTTGTTTCCGCCGCCACCGACCGGATCGAAGCGGGCCGGATGGGCCTGGATGCCGGGCCTGCGACGCGAGAGATTTTCGGCAAGGTGATCGCCCGCGCGGGAACCATCGTTTGGAATGGTCCGCCCGGGGTTTTCGAGTTCGAGGCCTTCAGCGCCGGCACCCGTGCGATGGCCGCGGCGATCGCGTCGGCCACGGAGGCAGGCGCGGTGACCGTGGTGGGCGGTGGCGATACCGCCACGGCCGCGAAGAAATTCGGTATCGAAGGCAAGGTGACCCACTGCTCCACCGGGGGAGGGGCCAGCCTGGAGTTTCTCGAGGGCAAAACCCTTCCCGGAGTGGCCGCACTCTGCGACGCCTGAATTCATCCCCCCCATTCACCCGCACGACCATGAGAAAACCGATCTTCGCCGCCAACTGGAAGATGAACAAGGGTCCTTCCGAGACCGAGGACTTCATCCGCAGCTTCCTCTCGAAATTCCAAGGGGATGATTTCCCGTGCGAGATCGTCATCGCTCCGCCCTTTGTCTCGCTGCAGCGCTTGGCCGACCTCCTTCATTCGGCCACGGCCGACCAGAACGCGCATGCGATCCAGATTGCGGCGCAAAATTGTTCGCAATACGACGCCGGTGCCTACACAGGCGAGGTGAGTGTGCTCATGCTCCGCGAGTTTTTCGTCCACTATGTGATCATCGGCCACAGCGAGCGGCGTTCGTTGTTCGGGGAAACCGACGAGGTGGTGAATGCCAAGATCCGCAAGGCCCGCGAGGCGAACCTCCGGCCGCTGTTCTGCATCGGCGAGACGCTCGCCGAACGCGAGGCCGGCCGCCTCGAGGAGGTACTGCGGCGCCAGATCACCGAAGGGCTGCGCGGCATCCCGGAAAAGGATCTCGCCGAGACGGTCATCGCCTACGAACCGGTCTGGGCGATCGGCACCGGGGTAACCGCCACCGCCGGTCAGGCGCAGGAAGCCCACGCTTTCGTGCGCTCGGTG
>CAZMUK010000034.1:0-24657 GCA_964569415.1 uncultured Luteolibacter sp.
CAGTTCCACCACCGCGGAGTGCAAGGTGGCGGTCTCGAACTTGGGCGCGGTGCAGCCTTCCATGTACATGACCTCGGCCCCCTCGTCGGCGATGATCAGCGTGCGCTCGAACTGGCCGAAGCTCTCCGAGTTGATGCGGAAGTAGGCCTGCAGCGGCTGCTTGAGCTTCACGCCCTTGGGAATGTAGATGAACGACCCTCCGGAAAACACCGCGCTGTTGAGGGCGGAGAATTTGTTGTCGGAGGTCGGGATCACCTTGCCGAACCAAGGCCGGAAGATGTCCGCATACTCCTTGAGTCCCTCGGTGGAGTTGACGAACACCACGCCTTGGCGCGTGAGTTCCTCCTTCATGTTGGAATAGGCGGCCTCGGAGTCGTACTGGGCCTCGACGCCGGCAAGGAAGGCGCGCTCCTGCTCGGGGATGCCGAGCCGCTCGAAGGTCCGCAGCACTTCCTCGGGCACCTCGTCCCACGAACGCTTCGGCTTCTCTCCGTCGGAAAGGTAGTAGCGGATCGCGTTGAAATCGATATTCTCGAGATCCTTGGTGGCCCAGTGCACGGGCAGCGGCATGGACTCGAAGGCGGCGAGCGCCTTGTGGCGGAACTCGCGCACCCATGCTGGGTCGTTCTTCACATCGCAGATGTAGTCGACCGTGCGTGCCGTGAGGCCGCGGCCGGCGTCGTACTTGTGACGCTCGGGAAACACGAAGTCGCCCTTGGCGCGGTCGATGTCGATCGCTTCGCGGGTTTCCGGATCAAGCAGGGCGGCGGATTCTTCGGCGGACATGGTCGGAACGAGTGGGATGGTGCGGGCTCAGGAAAGGGCGGGTTCCTTGAGGAAATCGTAGCCGCGGGTCTCGAGTTCGAGCGCGAGTTCCGGACCGCCGGAGCGCACGATGCGCCCCTCGGCCATGACATGCACCCGGTCGGGGCGGATGTGGTCGAGCAGGCGCTGGTAGTGGGTGATCAGCAAAAATCCGCGGTCGGGCGAGCGCATGGCGTTGACCCCCTTGGCGACGATCCGCAGGGCGTCGATATCGAGCCCGGAGTCGGTCTCGTCGAGGATGCAGTAGTCCGGCTCCAGCATCATCATCTGGAGGATTTCGTTGCGCTTCTTTTCTCCGCCGGAGAAGCCTTCGTTGACCGCGCGCGCAGTGAACTTGCGGTCCATTTCGAGCAGGTCCATTTTCGCGTAGAGGTCCTTGTAGTAGGCCACCGCATCGATTTCCTTTCCTTCCGGGAGCCGGGCCTGGAGCGCGGCACGGATGAAGTTCGCATTGGAAACCCCGGGCACCTCGGCGGGATACTGGAAGGCAAGGAAAATCCCGGCGCGCGAGCGTTCGTCCACCGACATCCCGGCGATGTCCCGACCATCGATGGACACCGATCCCTCCGTGACTTCGTAGCCCTCGTGACCGGCGATGACTTTCGACAGGGTGGACTTGCCGGATCCGTTGGGGCCCATGATGGCGTGGACTTCGCCCTTGGGGATTTCGAGATCCACTCCGTTGAGGATCGGGGTGCCGTCTTCGAGGGTGGCGTGGAGGTTGCGGATGCTGAGGCTCATCGTTTGTCGTTGGGTGAGAGATTGCGCTGACGGACTTCGCGCCGGGAACGCGGGGTGGCGATGCTGCCGCGAAGGGTGATCTCGATATCCTCCACCACCGCACCTGTCGGCAGATCGAGAAAATCCGAGAGTTTCACCCCATCCTTGAAGCGCACATCGTGGATCCGGCCACTGGCGGCATCGTGGAAATGCCCGTGCTCGCAGAGATTGGGACAATAGCGCGACGACTCGCGCTCGAAATGCACCTGCCTCACCACCCCGTGCTGCACCAATGCCTCAAGGCAGTTGTAGACGGTCGCCAAGGAAATGTGCGGAAGGCTGTCCTTCGCACGCATGAAGACCTCGTTGGCGGTCGGGTGGTCGCGTTGCTCGAGCAGGATCCGGTACACCTCGCGCCGCTGCGGCGTCATGCGCAGGCCCGAAACCTCTTCGGGAATGCTGCTCAAGGACGAGCGGTCTTGCGGTCGCAGCGACACAGACGAAGTCTCCCACGGGAAATGCCCCAGTCAAGAATCATTCTAATTCTAGTTCCTGCCGGGGCGACCGGGGCCTCCACCAGATCCGGGCCGCGGCGGCGTTTCCCGGTAGGCGGGGTAGCGACTGCAGAGTTCAGCCTTTTGGCGTCCTCAAAGGGCGCGCAGGGTTTCCAGATAGGCGTCCAAGGCGGCAATTGCGGCCGACTGCAGGGAGGGGATGTCCCCGGCGCTCTTCCAAGTCACGGCAAGCCCGGTGAGGGCAAGGGTCAGGAGCGCAGCCTCGTCGGCCGGCCGGATGGAGCGGTTCAGCCACGCATCGGCGACCCCACGGGCGAGCATTGAGGCCACCGCCTCCCGCCATGCGGCCAGTTCCCTGGAAAGCAGCACAGACATTTCGGGCTCGGTCTCCGCCGTCTCTGCTGCAAGACCCGCCAAGGTCGCCAGGCCGCCCAGCGCGACCGGAGAATTGCCCCCGGCGCGCACCCAGGACCGCAGGTCAGCAAGCGAACCAACCGCACTCAAGGAATCCACCCACGCCGCCCGCACCAGAGGGACCAGCAGCTCCTCCACCCAGGCCAAGCCCAGCGAACGCTTGCCTGCAAAGTGATGAAACAGGGCACCCCGGGTAAGGCCCGATCCCTCCAGAATCGCCGCAATCCCGGTTTTCCCATAGCCACGAGCCATGAAATGCCGGCCCGCTGCCTCCAAAATCACCCTCCTCGTCCGCTGGGGCTGCTTCAACCGGGCCATGAGAACATACACACCGAACGATTGGTATCTGTCGAGAGAAATCTGGGGGGTGGGAGGTTCGCGGATCAACGTGGGGGCAAGTCAGGGGCTCGGGAGAAGACGCTCGGGAAGATGAGGGGGAGGAGAGCGAACGGAGAGTCACGGTACGCAGGCTGGCAACGGCTCCACTGGCGGGATGCCGCCATCATCACCTCGGCGCTTCTCGAGCAAGGATCCCAATGTCCGGCAATTGAAGCCTTGCAGCACTGCGAACCGTGGACCGCTCAAGCCGCTGGTCTCGTAGGCCTCGATAAGCGCCTGCTTTTGCTCCGAAGTGTAGCGCAGATGCCCGCGCCGTTCGGTTCTCAAGATCACTTCGTTCATATCCGTCATGGTGGCCATACCTATGATGGAGTCGAGGACGGGCAGACGACTTCCCATCAACGGTGCTTCGGATCCCGCTTACCCATCGACTGCCTGATAACATGGATGCCAGAACCGGAAGATATCCGGCAAAAATGCAAGAGGTGCTTTGTTGGGCAATTGATAAAATCAATCTGCCAAAACGGCCCCAAGTGTCATGCAAATACGGTCACTGTACGCCAAGACCCCGCCACTCAGTGCCCTCCTTCGCGCGGCTTTATTTGCCTGCCTTTCAAAAGCCTTCTTCTCAGCCTGCCCCGGGCGGTAGCCCCGCAGCCCGCGATTCCGCTTCAATTCCTTGCTGATCGTACCCTGGCTCACACCCAGCACGGCGGTGATTTCCTTCTGTTTCTTTTCGGCTTTCATCATCCTGTAACCGGGCCGAGGATCCATTTCGCAGAAATGTCGGTGGCTCTGCTTTCGCATTGTTTTTTCTTTCCAACGCGACGCCGAGGCATTCCACCGCTCCCCGCACCCTTGTTTTATTCCTTGGAAGGTCAAACCCACCTATGTTACCTTCATGCCCTCCAGAGTGAAAGGGGCCAAAGCCTGCCGCCAGCCCGTTTTTCGGCCGGTTTCATGGACTCCCGGGATGCCTTTGAGATGAATTCAAACTTCTCCTTAAGATCCAACCCTCCCATGCCCAAGCCCAATCCCGTCATTCCGCTCCTCACAAGGCTCGCCGTTACGCTTGTCTTGTGCATTGGCTTCATGCCGTCCCTATTGCGAGCAAATTCATTTTTGAGCACCGACTCGCTCTCCACCACCCGCGCGAATCATACCGCAACCCTACTGCCCAATGGCAAGGTGCTCGTCGCGGGGGGCTCAAACAACTTCGAAACAACCGAAAGCGCCGAACTATATGATCCGGTTACCGGCACTTGGACGAAAACGGGGGCTTCCTTCAGTGCCAGAACTCGTCACACAGCGACACTGCTGCCCAATGGCAAGGTGCTCGTCGCGGGGGGTGAGGGACCCACCCCCCCTGGCGGGGAACTCTATGATCCGGCCACGGGCGTCTGGACACTCACCACCTCCCTCTCCAACTCCCGCATCAATCACACCGCAACACTGCTGCCGAACGGCAAGGTGCTCTTCGTGGGGGGATCCAAACCCGGGGTCGACTGGCTCGCCAGTGCGGAACTCTACGATCCGGCAACTGAAACTTGGACCCACACCGGAGGGCTCGCCACCGCCCGCCATTCACACACCGCGATACTGCTGCCAAATGGCAAGGTGCTCGTCGCGGGGGGGAATAACGGCGCCTCTACCGACAGCGCGGAACTCTACGATCCCGCCACCGGAATCTGGACCGCCACAGGCTCGCTCGTCACTGGCCGGCGATCTCACACCGCGACGCTGCTGCCCAATGGCAAGGTGCTGGTCGCGGGTGGATTCGCCAACACCAGCATTCCCGACGCGGAAATCTATGATCCGGCTACTGGGTCTTGGACCGCCACCGGCTCGCTAATCACCGCCCGCGCCAGTTCCAAGGCGACCCTGTTACCCAGCGGCAAGGTACTCGTGGCCGGAGGCTTCGCATTGACCTTCTCGCAAGGGGCATTCCTAAACGAGTATCCCAAGGGCGGGGAACTCTACGATCCGACCACGGGCATCTGGACCGCCGCCGGTTCGCTCGACAGCGCCCGCTATCATCACACCGCGACGCTACTGAACAACGGCATGGTTCTCTTCACAGGGGGCTCCAGCCCCGGCAACGGCCTCGGGTTTCTCGCCAGCGCGGAACTGTATGAAGCGGGCACCTTCCCTGACATCACGCTGGAAGCCCCGCCAAAGACCCCTGTCAGCAAAGGTAGCACCTTGGCCTGCGGATTCATCGTCACCGGTAAAACGAAGGATCTGCAAATCGACCTGGGCAATATTGGCAACGCCGACCTCACCATTATCTCCGCCAGCTTGAGCGGGCCGGACGCCGGGCAATTCTCACTGACCTCCACGCCGCCAACCTCGTTTTCGCCCGGGGCATTCGCCAAGTTGACCCTGCGTTACTCGCCCACGTCCCCGGGCGCGAAAAATGCGACGCTCTCCATCGCCAGCGACGACCCTGATGAGAATCCGTTCACGCTCGAGCTCTCCGGTATCTCGTTTTCAAATGCGCTGGATACCGATGGTGATCAAATGAATGATGCCGCGGAATACATGATGTCCGCGCTTGGGTTCGATTGGCAGATCAACCAAACGGCGATGGTCGAAGCCTACTACGCAAATGCGAACCTGTACAATCAGGTTCAATATGACGCGAATTACGCAACAGGCCGGACGATCGGCCGGAGTGACATCACCTCTTCTCCGAACACCTACGCCCTGTACAGCCTTTCGCAGGTGCGGTCTCTCAATCTCGGCGTGCCGCTACTGGAGAAGGATCCCTACACCGGCAGGTTCAAGCTCACCATGGGCTTGCTGAAGGCGAACACTTTCGCAAAGCCCTTTGCGCCATTCCCGATGAACACGGCCGGCACCACCACCAACATCAACGCGGCAGGCAAGCTGGAGGTCGAGTTCACATCGCCCGAAAACGCAGCCTTCTTTCGAGTCGAGTCGAAATAGGGGCTTCGCCTTCGCCGCCCTGCTCCCGGGAACCCTCCTTGACACGGACAGGGGCTAGCCGGCAGCCCGCTGGCACGCTCCGTGCGCTATCGCCAATCGGGCTTTCTGCCGTGTCTGCATCATCAGTAACCATATTCGCGTGACACTTGGGGCCGTTTTGGCGGGTTGATTTGGGGGTTAGGCGGCGGAGGGGTCGCGGGGGCCCAAGCACCGTAGATTGGCTTATGTTACGCTGCATACATAGCGGTCATGGTCTACGATTTCCATGACGGGCATGATCAAGCTCCGTGCCCTTCACTCGAAGCTCTGATTCGGCTTTCCATCGTCCAGCAGGTCGCCGAGGCGGTTGGTGGTATCCTTGAGCAGGCAGGCGGCGGGATGGATACCCTTTGCGGTGCGGGCGGCGAACCAGGTTGCCGTGGTGAGGCTTGCTGCGACCCTATGGGGCAGGCCGCAGGCCCGGCGGGCGGGTAAAGGCGGGAGTTCGCCGATTTTTCTTGCCGGGTCCACGCCGGATTTCTTATTCTTTTCGGTAGTTTTTTTGATATCTCGTCATGACTCGTCACCTTGTGGAGACCGAATCGCGCGCCAAGTCCGCGGCTGCGGCGGGCGGCGTGGCCCGGTCGGCCGCCGGGGGCGAGGAGGTTTTGTTGAGGGTGCAGCGCGATTTCGGGGCGGCCTTGGCCGGGTGCGGGGATGCTGACGACTGTCATCGCTGCTTGGTCGAGCACGCGCTGCGGGTGCCGGGCTTGTGGGGTTGCTGGGTGGGTGGCGGCTTCGAGGGTGGGGCGCTGCGGATCATCGCATCGGGCGGCGTGGAAGGCGCGGTGGCGTTGCGTTTGTCTGGCGAGGCCCGCGGGGGCGCGGGCCGGCGCGAGGTCGAGGTGGACTTGATCCCGGCGGGGTTGCTGGTGTTTCCGCTGGGGGGTGGCGAGGAGCTGTTCTTTTTCGGGTTGCTTCGCGGGGTGGAGGCGGATCCGCCGTTGGAGTTGATTTTGGAAAGCATGGCATTGCAGGCCGGCGGGGCGCTGAGCCTGCACCGGACGCGCAAGGATCTTGAGGCCAAGGTGGTGGAGCGTGGTCGGAGGCTGCGCGAGGCGCAGGCATCGCTGGCCGGGCAGGCGGCGCGGTTGCGGTATGTGCTGGATGCGACCGGCGCCGGGTTTTCCTGCTACGAAATCGGCAAGGATCTCTTTGAATGGGACGGCAGGTTGCGCGAAATCTACGGGATGGACGAGGATGGGGAGATCCGGGCGGCGGCCGTGATCGAGCGGATCCATCCCGAGGACCGCGCGATGATCCGCTCCATGCTGGAACCGGTGGATGCTCCGGGGTCGGGGGATGTGCAGGACTTGGAATTCCGGGTCATCCATCCCGAAGCGGGTGAGCGCTGGATCGCGCGGCGCGGCATCGTGGAGCGCGACACCTCCGGCCGTGCGGTGCGCTTGTTGGCGATCAGTTTCGATGTCACCGAGCGTCGGCGTGCCGACAAGGAAGTCTTGCGTGCGGAGAGCAGGTTCCGTCGGCTCTACGAGGGCATGATGGATGCCTTTGCGGTCTTTGACGGCGAGGGGCGCTTCGTCGAGTGCAACCGGGTGTTCGAGGACCTGACCGGCTATGGTCTCGACGAGTTGCGGCGCATGCGGCCCGGGGAGATCCGCCCGGAGGATTCGGATGCCGGGGACGCGAGGACGGCGCGCATGCGTTTGTTGCGCGGCCAGGGCCACACCGATCCCTACGAGGACGGGTTCCGGCGCAAGGACGGCACGGTGGTGTTGGTCGAGGCGCGCGATTTCCTTGTGCCCGGGGAAATCGCGGGGAGTCCGGAGCACTGGATGGTCGTGCGCGACATTTCGTGGCGCAAGCGTGCGGAGCGGGCGGTCTTGGACTGGAACCGCAGTCTCGAGAAGCGCGTCGGGGAGCGCACCGCCGAACTCATGCGCAGCGAGTCGCGTTTCCGGCAATTGGCCGAGGCGATTTTCGATGGTCTGGTGATCACCGAGCACGGGGTGATCCGCGATGGCAACGAGCGGCTTGCCGAGATGTTCGGTGTGCCGTTCCAGGAATTGGTAGGCAGGGACTTCCTCGACTTCGTCGCATCGGAGGACCGCGCGATGGTGGTGGAGCGCGCCAAGCTGCGGCAGGGGGCGGTGTACGAGTTCATGGGGATGCGCAGCGATGGCTCGCTGTTTCCCGTGCAGGTCAATAGCCGCCGCCGCAAGTACGAGGGCCGCGAGGTCCATGTCTCGGCCCTGCGGGATCTCACCCAGGAGCGCCTGGCGGCCTCGGTCACCCGGGAATTGCAGACCGACCTCGAGCAGGCGCGGCGGCTGGCCTTGGTGAGCGAGGTATGTGCCGGCATCATTCACCAAATCAGCCAACCGCTGTGCGCGATGGGAGGCAATCTCTCCGCCGCGCTCGGGCATCTCGCGCAGTCGACTCCGCGGCTGGAGCAGGTCCGCGAGGCGGTGGCCGATGTCGATCACGACGCGCGCCGCTTGCGGGAGATGGTGGTGAGGCTGCGCACATTGGTGAAGCCGGGGCGTGCCGAGCGGGGGGATTTTGACATGAATTCGGTGGTGGCCGGGGTGCTTGCCACGCTGGAGTCCGAGCGGGAGCGTTCCGGTGTGGAGCTGGAGCGTTGTTTCGCCGAGGGGCTTCCGCAGGTGAATGGCGACGCGGTGCAGTTCGGCCAGGTGGTGCTCAATCTCGTGCAGAACGCCTTCGAGGCCTGCGCCGGCCGGCCGGAGGGGCTGCGGCGCGTGACCGTGGGCACCGAGCCCGAGGGCACGGATGCGGCGACGCTGGTGGTGACCGACACCGGGGGAGGGATTCCCGGCGAATTGATGTGCCGGATCTTCAGCCCGCTGTTCACCACCAAGAGCGGTGGCCTCGGCATGGGATTGCGGCTCAGCCAGACAATCGTGCACGCGCACGGCGGCAGCATCGGCTGCCGCAACCGCGGCGACGGGGCCGAATTCCGCGCCTCGCTGCCGGTGCATCCCTCGAAGGGTATGTGAGCATTCCGTTTTTCCTTGAACAGATATGAACCCCAGAAGCGAAACCGGAAAGGACGCCGAGGATCCCGCCATCGTTGCGCTGGCGGCGCCCGACTGCGATCACGTGGTGGTCTTGGTGGATGACGATCCGTCGATCCTGCGCGCCTTGGAGAGGCTGCTGGTCTCCCGCGGCTACACGGTGCGGGCGTTCCCGGGTCCGGCCGAGTTGCTGGAATGGGGGGAGCCGCAAGTGCCTGCCTGTCTCGTGCTCGACCACCTGTTGGGCGGGGGCGAGACGGGACTGGAGTTGCACGCCACGCTGCGCGGCCTCGGCTGGACGGCTCCCACCGTGTTTCTCACCGCGCATTGGGATGTGCCCTCGGTGGTGCAGGCGATGCGCGACGGGGCGGACGGGTTTTTGACCAAGCCCTGCGAGCCCGGGGACATTCTCGCGGCGGTGGCGCGGGCGATGACCTGTGCTCTGGAACGCCATGCCGCGCGGCTGGAATCGGCCGACCTTAGCGCGCGCGCGGCTTTGCTGACCGAGCGGGAAAAGGAGGTGGTGCGTCTGGTGGTGGGCGGGGCGCTCAACAAGGAGGCGGCCGAGCAGCTCGGGCTTGCGTTGGTGACCATCAAGGTCCATCGCGGCAATGCGATGAGGAAACTCGGGGCGCGAACGGCAGCGGAACTGGCGCGCCTTGCGGGCGAGGCCGGGATCGTGGGCTGAGGGATGATGCCGGAGCGGATAAGGTTGTCCGATGTGGCGGCGGCCGATAGTCTTCGCGCCGGGTGGAATTGTTTTTGTCAGCGTGCGTGGCGTGTCTTGCGGCGGGGCTCGTGCTGATGGCGCGTTTCAGGAACCCCCTCGCGGCTTCGGAGGTCGCGAAAACCGGTCGGCGGGTATCGGTGATCGTGCCGGCACGCAACGAGGAGGCGAACCTGCCCGGCTTGCTTGGATCGCTGCATGCGCAGGATCCGCCGCCCTACGAGGTGATCGTCGTGGATGACGGATCGGAGGACCGCAGTGCCGAGATCGCGCTGGCGCATGGGGCGCGGATCGTGCGTCCCGGGGTTCCGCCCGAGGGGTGGCGCGGCAAGACCTGGGCTTGCCAATGCGGGGCGCAAGAGGCGGGTGGTGACTTGCTTTGTTTCCTGGATGCCGACACGCGCGTGGCGGTTCCCGACGGGATGGGGCGGATGGTGGCGGCGCATCCGGGAGGTGCATTTTCCGTTTTGCCGTGGCACACCGTGGGGAGTGCGTGCGAGCATCTCTCGCTGTTCTTCAACCTCAACATGGCTTTCGGCACCCTGGGCCGCGGGCTTTTCGGGCCGGTGCTTTTGATCGACCGCGCAGAGCATCTCCGCTGCGGGGGGCATGAGGCGGTGCGCGGGAGGGTACTGGAGAACTTCCATCTCGCGGCGTGCCTTCGCGAAGCCGGGGTGCCGGTGTCCTCGGCCAACGGACGCGGAATGATATCATTCCGGATGTATCCCGGCGGATTCCGGTCCTTGCGCGAGGGCTGGGAAAAGGGCTTTGCCTCCGGTGCGGGCGGCACGCCGCCATTGGTGATGGCGGCTTCGGTCTCATGGTCCACCGGCCTGCTCCTGATCCCCGCGGGCTTGGTGGGGTCGGGCTTCGCGCCCGCATGGATCCTGCTGCAGGGACTTGCCTTGCTCCAATTGGGTTGGTTGGCACGGCAGGTGGGTGACTTCCGCGGGTGGTACCTGCCCTTGTATCCGGTGGCGCTGTTGTTTTTCTTCATCGTTTTCGGGAGATCGTCGCGGCGGTCGGGCAGGAATGTTTCGTGGAAAGGGAGGGAATTCCGTGACGGATGAGGGCCGGTTGGTGGTGGTCGCGCTGGCGAACGCGGCTTGGTTTCCGGTGGTGCAGACCGTACTCGCGTGGGGCTTTCTGCGTTTGCCCGCCGGGAGGTTTCGCGCGGCGGCGCCTGCGGCTTGGGAAGCGGACGGCCGCCTCTACGAGCGCGGCATGAGGATTCGTGCGTGGAAGGATCTCTTACCGGATGGAGCGGCTTGGTTCGGCGGAGGCTTCCGCAAGGCGCGCTTGGCATCGGCGGATGCCGGATACCTGCGACGCTATTGTGTGGAGGCCCGGCGCGGCGAGTGCTGTCACTGGACCGCGCTGGCGCTCACGCCCGTGGTGTTTTTGTGGAATCCCTTGTGGGCCGACGGAGTGATGGCGCTTGCCGCGCTGGCCCTCAATCTCCCGTGCATTCTCGTGCAACGCTACAACCGCGCGCGTTTGCTCGCGGTCCTGGCCCGCAAGGGCGGATGATGCGGTGGCATTCGCCGCATCGCGGGTTCAACGGTGGCCGAGGTTCCACCAATCCGGGCGTTTGTCCGGTCGCCATTTGATATTGCATCCGCTGCTCGGGTAGGTCTTCTCCGGAGGAGCCTCGCCCGCGAGCATGCGCCGCGCCGCATCGCGCAGGTCCGCGCCGGTGGGCGCCTCGCGCGAGCCCGGCCGGGTGGAGTCGAACTGCCCCGCGTAATGCAGCGCCCCCGCCGCATTGAAGAGAAAGAAATCCGGCGTGCAGGCCGCGCCGTAGGCGACGGCGGTTTCCTGCGATTCGTCGACGAGGTAGGGGAACTCCCATCCGTGGCGCCGCGCGAAGTCCGGCATGTACCGCGGACCATCCTGTGGATAGGCGGAGAGGTCGTTGGAGGTGATCGCCACGGTGCCGACTTCCTTTTTTTTCAGTTCGGCAGCCAGCGATCCGAGAGCCGTGGCGAGGTGCACCACGAACGGGCAGTGGTTGCAGGCGAACACCACGAGCAGGCCCGCGCTGCCCTTCACCTGCGCAAGCGAGACCGGCGTGTCGCTTGCGTCCGGCAGGACAAAGAAGGGCGCGGCATCGCCGGGGCGGAGGCGGAAGGTCGACCGTACTTCGGACATGCGGCGATGGTAGCGCGGGCGCGCGGATCTCCAAGCCGTTTCCCCCTTGGAAAACCGGGCTGGCGGTGCAGACTTGCGGCGGATGAACAGTGGCTTGAGCGGGGAGGAGCGCTTGCGGTACTCACGGCAGATCCGGATTCCGGAAATCGGCGAGTCCGGCCAACTGCGGCTGCGCGAATCCTCGGTGCTGCTGGTCGGTGCCGGAGCCTTGGGCTCTCCGGCGGCGATGTACCTCGCCGCGGCGGGCGTGGGACGCATCGGAATCGTCGATGCTGATCGCGTCGAGGTCTCCAACCTTCAACGCCAGGTCCTGCACGGTGTGTCTTGGACCGGCAGACCCAAGACCGAGAGCGCCATGGCGCGGATCCGCGAGATCAATCCGCTGGTGGAAGTCATCGCGCATCCGCTGCGGCTCGACCCGGACAACGCGATGGAGATTGTGCGCGGCTTCGATCTCGTCGTCGACGGATCGGACAATTTCGCCACGCGGTTCCTCACCAACGATGTATGCTTTTTCCAAGGCAAGCCCTTGGTCTACGGCGCGGTGCAACGCTTCGAGGGCCAGATCGCCGTCTTCGCTCCGCACGAGGGCGGGCCTTGCTACCGGTGCCTGCTTGCGAAGGCGCCTCCGCCCGGCAGTGTGCCTTCCTGCGCGGAGGCAGGCGTGTTGGGAGTGCTGCCGGGAATCATCGGATCCATGCAGGCGGCGGAGGCACTCAAGTGCCTGTTGGGGATCGGCCGGTCGCTGATCGGAACCATGACGGTTTACGACGCGCTCCAGGGAAATTTCCGCAGCGTTCCGCTCGCGAAGGACCCGAACTGCCGTTTGTGCGGAAACGAGGCGTGCATTGTTTCGCCCGACAATGCCGAGACCCGTGCCGTCGCGGTCTGCGCGATTGCGACGCTCCCGGTTGATGAGCTGCGGCGCGTGTTGACCGGGACTTTCAGCGGAATGCTGGTAGATGTGCGCGAACCGGAGGAACATCAGGCGGGCGCAATCGCCGGATCCTTGCTTGTCCCCATGGCGACCCTGCCCGGAGTGACCGCCTCGTGGCCCAAGGACCGGGAAATCGTGCTGTATTGCAAATCCGGCATCCGTTCGGCCGCCGCAGCGGAGTGGTTGCTCGCCGCCGGGTTTTCCCGGGTCGGGCATTTGGAAGGAGGCATGGAGGCGTGGGAGGACAGCCGCGAGCTTGACGATCCCGGCGGTTCTGCTTGAATGAATCGATCCGGTTTCCGGAACCTTACCCGTCACCTGCTCAACATGAAACATCTCGCCGCCGCGCTCGTGTCCGCAGCCCTTTGGGCATCCGGTTCCGCCGAAGCCACGCCCGGGGACTTTTCCCCCGGGGAGGAATTCACGCTCACGGTCGGCAAGCGCTTCACCCAAAGGACGGTCGGCGACCGCGACACGATGGGTGCGGGTGGCACGACCGTCCGGGGCGTGCCGGTGCCGGCGGATGTGCCCGATTACCGCACCGGGCAGCGGATCCGTTTCCGCATCGGACCCGCCGGGCAGTTGGTGGCGGGCGGACTTTCCATTCCGTTCCGTGCGGATTTCGGGACCTACAATACCTACCTCACCACGCGCCAGGTTCGGCGCGGGGCCAAAGTCGTCAGCAACCAGGCAACCGTCTTCAAGGCCCGGTCCGGCGCGTCCACCCGGGCCAAAAGCGTCGAACTGGCATTCACCCGGACCGTATTCCGGGACAACAAAGTGACGATGGTAACGGTGTCCTACAGCCTCGATTGAGGCGGGAAACGCCGGGCTCCGGCGCTTTGGAATTGACATTCCGGGCGATTCCTGCCCAATCGGCAGCCTCACCAGCCCACCTCACCCATGAAAACCGCCACCGTTGCACTGCTCGCCGTTTCCCTCTCCGTTGGATCCGCCCTTGCGGGTCCCACCTTCGGAGGCTTCAAGCCCGGACAGAAATTCACATTCAAGGTTTCCGAGAAATTGTCGGTCAAGAGGATCGGCTTGGAGACCATGAACAACGCCCCGGTTCCCGCCGGCGTCCCCAATTACAAGGTCGGACAAAAGGTGAAGTTCAAGATCGGAGCCAAGGGGCAATTGATCGCCCGCGGAGCCTCCATCCCGTTCAAGTCCGATGCGGGCACCTCGAATGTCTACACCCAGACCAAGCAGGCCGGCGCCAAGATCTCGAGCGACCAAGGCACGGTGTTCAAGGTCGTGAGTTCAGGAACCTCGTACAAGGCCACCGGAGTCGAACTCTCCTTCACCCGCAACCTTGTGACGGGAACCGGACTTGCCTCGCAGACGGTGAGTTACACCCTCGACTGATCCTCGGGTTGGATCCGTCATCCGGATGAGCCGGGGCTTCTGCCCTGACTCATCCGATGCGCCAGGCGTCGAGCACGCGGCCGGGGCGGATGGAGCCGCCTGACTCCTCGATCCGTCCGCGGCGCAGCCTGCCGTCGTTCCATTCGAGCCAATCGGCCGGGCCCGGGTTGAGAAAGGAGCCGGTGTCGATCACGATCCTCCCCTTCGCGCGCATCGTGCCGCTGCGGTGGAAGTGGCCGATGACGAGGATCTCCGCCTGCGGAAAGTAGCGTTCGCAGAAGCGTGCGCCGGCCGTGCCGCGTTGGGCCCAGCACTGGAGCATCCGCATCGCGCGTTGCGGAGGGATGGCAGCATCGATCGCGCGGCGCAGAAGACTCCGGCCAAGCGGATGCTCGAATGATTGGAATTCCCGCGCGATGCGGCGGGCGAGACCCAGCCTTGCCCCCGGGCAACGCGCTGCCTCCGGATATTCCTGCCACAATGCCGCGACCGCCTGAGATTGGAAAAGAAGCTCCCGTTTCCAAGGCGAGCCGCTGTCGAACAAAGCATCACCATGCGTGACGACGATCCTGCCTTCCGCCAACTCCACCCATCCCGGATGATCCCATCCCGGATCGTGGTTTCCCGGAACGAACACGACATCGGCCCCCTCCTCGGCGCAGATCCATTGCAGTTCTTCGAGCATCGCCCGCGAGCGCTCGCGGAAGGGTGCCGCAAGCTCCTGCCAGGTGTCGCCGTTGAGGATCAGCGTGCCCGCGCCCCCGACAAGCGGACGGAGCTGCTCCGCATGATCGATCCGCGAGACACGGTGGCCGAGATGGAGGTCGGAAAGAATCCGCACCGGTTCCCTCATGGCGCGCTCCTCCGCTGCCGCACCGCCTCGAAGAGACAAACGCCGGCCGCCACCGAGACATTGAGGCAGCCGACCTTGCCGACCATCGGGATGGCCACCACGAAGTCGCAATGCTCCTCGGTGAGGCGGCGCATGCCCTTTTCCTCGGCGCCCAACACGAGGCCGAGCGGCCCCTTGAGGTCGGTCTCGTACAAGCTGCGCGCCTTGGCGTGATCCGAAGTGCCCACCAGCCACAAGCCGGCCTCCTTGAGCTTTTCCCTCGTGCGCGCCAGATTGGTCACCTGCGCGAAGGCAACGCGGTCGGCGGCACCCACCGATACGCGCCGCACCGTCTCGGTGATGCCCGCGGCCTTGTCCCGCGGGGCAACCACGGCATCGACCCCCGCGGCCTCGGCGGTGCGCAGGATGGCGCCGAGATTGTGCGGGTCCTGCACGCAGTCGAGGATCAGGACGAAGGGAACCGCGGCAGCAGCGACGATGCCCATGAGTCCGTCCTCGTCGAGCACCACTGGGCCGGCCGCCGCCTCGCGCACATGGCGGTTCTCGCGCGCCTCCTTCCCGTGATCCCTCCGGCCTCCCGATGATCGCATGCTCACGGAGACGAGCATGGACACGCCGCCCGGCGGGCGTCGAGACGATTGCGTGGCCGCGGGTGCTTGCGGCGCGAGCGGCGCGGGCGTAGCGTCACGGCATGTTCCTCCCGCCGCTCAACCCGGAAAGCTGGAGCGGGTGGCTGCTGGTGATCCTGCTCGAGCTGGTGGGCATCGCCCATGTGCTTCACGCCCTGATGCATGTGCGCACCTCGCAGGGAACGATCGCCTGGGTGATTTCGCTGATCGTGGCGCCCTTCGTGGCGATCCCGCTCTACTGGTTGCTCGGGCGCAACCGCTTTGCGGGCCATGTCGGCGGGCGGCGCGTGATGGACGGCCGGCTGCGCGAACTCGCCGAGGACATGCACCGGCGCCTGCTCAACCTCGAGGTGGAAATCCCCGAGGACGATGCCTTCGAGCGGGCCGCGCGCACGCTCGGCGGCCTGCCCTTCACCCGCGGCAACCGGCTCGAGGTGCTCATCGACGGGGAAGAGACCTTCCAACACATCTTCCGCACCATCCGCGAGGCGGAGTCGTACCTTTGCGTGAATTTCTTCATCGTCAAAAACGACAGCCTCGGCACCCGTTTCCAGCAGGCCCTCATCGAGCGCGCGCGCGCCGGAGTACGGGTGCTGTTCCTGTTTGATGAAATCGGGTCGCACAAGCTGCCGCGCCGCTACCTCCGTGAGTTGCGCGACGCCGGCGTGGAGTGCCGCTCGTTTGGAACCAACCGCCATTGGTGGTCGCGACTGCAGCTCAATTTCCGCAACCACCGCAAGATCGTGATCCGCGACGGCAAGGTGGCGCTCATCGGCGGACTGAATGTGGGCGATGAATACCTCGGACATGACAAGCGTTTCGGCGGCTGGCGCGACACGCACCTGGAAATGCGGGGACCGGTGGTGCAGGCGGTGCAACTCGTGTTCCTCGAGGACTGGTTCTGGGCGGCCAACGAGATCCCGGCCCTGCACTGGGACGCCAGCGCCGAGGCACAGGACCAGATCGCGGCGGTCATCCCCACCGGCCCGGCCGACCCCGCCGACTCATGGCAATTGGTGGTGGCCGAGGCGGCCAATTCCGCGCGGCGCAGGCTGTGGATCACCTCGCCGTACTTCGTGCCCGACGAGGGAGTGCTCACCGCGCTGCAGACCGCGGCGATCCGCGGCGTGGATGTTCGTATCCTCGTGCCCGAGCGGCCCGACCACCTGCTGGTCTGGCTCTCGGCCTTCTCGTACTACGAACAATCAATCCCCTACGGCGTGCGGATCCTGCGCTACCGCAAGGGCTTCCTGCACCAGAAGGTGATGCTCATCGACGACCGTCTTGCCGCGGTGGGAACCGCCAACCTCGACAACCGCTCGTTCCGTCTCAACTTCGAAATCACCGCCTTCTCGCCGGATCCTGCTTTCGTCAAACGCATCGCCGACATGCTCGAGGAGGATTTCCTGCACGCGCGGGAAGCCTCGGTAGGCGACTTCACCGGCCGCTCCTTCCTGTTCCGCGCGGCCTGCCGCGCCGCCCGCCTGCTCGCTCCGGTGCAGTGACGGGAGGCACGGAGTTCGGAACGACGGGCGAGGAATGCGGGACGGGGGAACAGAGCGAGGTCCGATTCCTCATTCCGTCAAAACACGCACCTCCCGACTCTTCCCGTAATTCATATCATGTAGAGATATTATTTTTCAATGCTTCGAAAGCGACTCCCCGGCGAGCGAGGCGGCGCCGAGCAGGCCGGCATCGGAGCCCAGCGCCGCGGGCAGCACCTCCACCCGCCCCCACGGAGTCCACGCGTGACGGCGGACGTGCGCGCGAAGCGGCCCGAGCAGGTCTTCTCCCGCGGCGAGGATCCCGCCGCCGATGATCAATCGTTCCGGATCATAGGCATGGATCAGATTCACCGCCGCCGCTCCCCAGGCCTGCAAGGCGCGGTCGCGCAACCGGGTCGCGAGCAGGTCGCCGCGCCGCGCCAAGGCAAAGACCGCGCGGTAGTCGATCACCGCCTCACGGGAAAGGAGGCTCGACGCAAACAACTCCGAGGCACGCGCATGCCGGGGCAGGGTGAGGGTGCAGGCGATGGTTTCCACGCAGCCGATGTTGCCACAAGGGCAGGGATCGCCGTCGATATCGCCGCTGAAATGCCCGCCGAGCGATCCGGCCTGGCCGTGGGCTCCGCGCAACGGCGCGCCGCCGAGCAGCACCGAGCTGCCGATGCCGGTGCCCAGCGTCATCATCACCGCGTCGGTGCAGCCGCGGGCGGCGCCGTGCAGCCACTCGCCGATGAGAGCCGCGTTCGCATCGTTCACCAATTGCACCGGCATGCCGAACAAGCGCCCGGCCTCTTCCACGACATCGATTTGACAGGCATCGTCGAATTTCCCCGCCGGGGAGGAAAGGATCCTCTTTCCTTGCGGATCGACGATTCCCGGAAACGCGAGACCGACCGCGGCGATCTTCCCGCCGGACTTCGCGCGCAGCGGATCGGCTGCCGTTGCGATGCGCCGCAAGGCGGCCCGCAAGCCTCCCGCGGGATCAGCGTCGATGCCGACGCGGCTTTGCACCACGCCGGCACGGACGAGTCCGATTTTGACGGCGGTGCCGCCCACATCGATGCCGAGCAAGCGGGGCGCGCATTCCTCCGCCGCTGTGTTCATCGCCTCAGGAGGCACGGCTGCGGTTCTTGCGCGCCGACGCGATTTCCACCACCAACCGGTGCAGCACCATCCGGTGGTCCTGGCCGGTGCTCACCAGGGCGAGGTCGGCGCGGTGGGCCGCTTCCATGGCCGATTGCAGTCCCTCGAGTTCGAAATGCGCCGCCTGCGGCAGCGCGAGAAACAGCGGATAGAGATTGAGGCCGCTCCCGTCCTTGGTGCGCGGCAGCCACGAAGTCTCGGATTCCGGCAAACGGTTGAGCGCGCCGACGAACGAGTTGTAATTTCCCGTCGGCACCTTGAAGCGGGTGGTCACCAGTTTGGCGAGGTAGAGGTTGCGCACAACGCCGATCACCGAGGCGCGCATGATGCCGATGGCCGACTCATCGGCCTCGAGTTGCTGGTCGATGAGTCTCACCGCTTGTGCTGCATCGCCCGCCTGCAAGGCGCGCCCGGTCTCGTGGATCACCGCCTCGCGGCTCAAGGGCACGAGGTCCATCACCAAGTCGCGGGTCACTTCATGGCGGTCCGGACCGAGGGACACGGCGATTTTTTCCAACTCCGAGGCGATCTGCCGGGTGTCGCCCCCCGCGAGCAACACGAAGAGATCGAGGGCATCGTCCTCGAAGCGCAGGCCCTGTCCCCCGGCCATGCGGAGCACCAGCGCCGCCGCCTGTTCCTGCCAGCCCTCGCGCGAGGTGTCGATGCGGTCCATCACCTTCAGCTCGGCGTTCTTTTCTAGGAATTTCCAGAACGCACGGCGCTTGTCCACGCCGGTGGCGCTGATGAGGAGGCTCACGCCGGGGGGCAGCCCGCGCTCGAGTTGTGCGCGCAAAGCCTCGAGTCCCGCCTCCGTGCGCTGGGAGCGGCCGGTGACCGTGTCGCCCAGGAAATTCGCGTTGCGCAGCCACACGACCTTGTCGCCGCCGAACATCGGAAGAGTCTGCAAAGATTGCACCACGGACGCGCAGGCCGCGTAGGCCGCGTCGGAGTTGTCGGCAGTGCCGTCGATGGTCTCGTGGGTGAACCCGTCGTCCACGCCGCCGGTGAGCCGCTGGTAGGATTCGATGGCCTTCTCACGCACCATCCCTTCGTCGGTCCCGGCAATCACGATCAGGCCCTTGGCCGCCACCGTGCCGGATTCCTTCGCCTTTTTCGCCGCCACACCCGCATGAGTAGCTGCGCGGTCCCGCGGGTTCAAGTCCGCCGCCGCCCGATGCTTCAAATTCCCAGAAACCGCCCAAAACGGCGCAGCAGGGAAAGGTCGGCCTTGGCCGGCGGATAGCGCATCGACGGATCAGGCGAAAGGGCGCGGCGCAACACCGAGCGGCGGTGCGAAAAGGCGTCGAATCCGGCCTTGCCGTGGTAGGCGCCCATCCCGCTGGCACCGATGCCGCCGAAGGGGAGGTCCTTGACGAGCAAGTGCATGAGGGTGTCGTTGACGCACACGCCGCCCGACCGCAGCGCGGAGAGGAGGCGTTGCTCGGTGGCGCGGTCGGAGGTGAAGGGATAGAGCGCGAGCGGCGAGGGTCTGCCGTTGAGGAAGCCGATGACCTCGTCGAGATCCTCGAACGCAAGGATCGGCAGCACCGGACCGAAGATTTCCGTCTCCATGAGGGCCGATCCCGCCGCGGGATCACGCACGAGGGTGGGCGAGATGTAGAGGGACTCCGCGTCGCGTTGTCCGCCGTGCACGACCGTGGCGCCGTCGAGCAAGGATGAGATCCGGTCGAAATGCCGGCGGTTGATGATGCGACCGTAGTCCGCACTCCGCTGCGGATCCTCGCCGAAGAACTCCCGCAGGCATGTGGCGAGCTCGGCGGTGAATGCATCGGCAATCCTGCGGTCGACCCACACATGGTCGGGCGCGACGCAGGTTTGTCCGGCGTTGAGGAATTTTCCCCACGCGATGCGCCGCGCCGCGGTGCGCACCGGAGCATCCGCGCAAACGATCGCCGGGGATTTCCCGCCGAGTTCGAGCACCACCGGTGTGAGTTTCGCGGCGGCAGCCTTCATCACTTCACGCGCCGCGGCCTCGCCGCCGGTGAAAAACACGAAATCCCCGCCCTCCTCCAGCAAGGCCTCCGCGGTTTCCTTTCCCCCGCGTGCAACCGCAAGAAACCCGGCATCGAATGTCTCGCCAATCATCGCCGCGACCGCATCGGCGGTGGCGGGCGCAAGTTCGGAGGGCTTGAGCACCGCGCAGTTGCCGGCGGCGATCGCGGCGACCGCCGGAGCCAGCACAAGTTGCAAGGGATAATTCCACGCGCCGAACACCAAGGCCACGCCGAACGGCTCCGGCCGCACGAAGGCACGCGCCGGCAACACGAAGAGAGGCACGCCCACCCGCCGGTCGCGCGCCCACGATCGGACATGGCGCAGGGCGTGGCCGATCTCCCCGCGCACATGGCCGATCTCCGAAAGGTAGGCTTCCAGCGGCGGCTTGCCGAGGTCCTCGCGCAAGGCCGCGAGCAAGGCCTCCTCGTGGCGGCCCAGCGCCTCGCCCAACTCGCGCAAGCGCGCACGACGGAACTCCGGGCAACGGGTGGCCCCCGTCCGGAAAAACGCGCGCTGGGCGCGGATCAACGCGGCGTTATCCATATTCTGGTTGCGGCATCGACGCGCCGAAGGCAGCCTCCGTCAAGTCATGTTTGCGCGTACCGCAGTCCTGTCGCTCGCCGCCTGCGCCGGCATCGTCACCCAGGCCGCGGGCCAGGAGGACCGCGGCATTCGCGAATTCAACACCGGCTACCGGACTTGGAACGAAGGATCCTTTTACGATGCCGCCGAGTCGTTCCGCAAGGCGGCCGAGGCCGATCCCTCGAAACCCGCGCTGCGGCGCTGGCAGGGACTGGCCCATTTTCACCGGATGCTGTACTACCGCCACCTGCCGGGTGGAAAGACCGATGCGGGGGTGGCCGGATCCGAGGCCGCACGCGCGATCACGGCGCTCGAGGCCGCAGTGGCTGCGGATCCGACCGATGCCGAGGGCCATGCACTGCTCGGCACGCTCTACGGAATCAAGGTCCAAGGCGGCCTGATCGACAAGATGCGCTTCGGCCCGAAAATCGACGGGCATCTCAAGGCCGCGCTGCGGCGCGGCTCCGACAACCCGCGCGTGCAGTACCTGCTCGGCGCCGGACTTTTCAACACGGCCGGCTCGCAGGACGGGTACCGCAAGGCGCTCGACTCTCTGCGCAAGGCGGAGGCGCTTTTCGCCAAGGAATCAGGGGGGGCGCGGAACGGACCGACTTGGGGCGAACCTTCCTGCCAAACCTTCCTCGGCCGCACGCTGGAGAAACTCGGCCGCACCGAGGAAGCCGCCGACGCCTATGCCAAGGCAGTGGCGCTGCAACCTGCCGACCAGATCGCCGCCGACGGCCTCGCCCGCTTGCGCGGAAAACCCGCAACCCGCCCATGAACCGCAAACGCGTCATCGTCATCGGCGCCGGACTCGGCGGCATTTCCGCGGCCATCTCTCTGGCCCAGAAGGGATACGAGGTCAGCATCCACGAACGCAACGACCGCATCGGCGGCAAACTCAACTTCGTCAAATCCCACGGCTACACCTTTGACCTCGGCCCCTCGATCCTCACCCTGCCGCATCTCTTCGAACGGCTGTTCGAACGCTCGGGCAAGCGGATGTCCGACTACTTCACGATCCTGCCGCTGCGCCCGCACTGGCGCAACTTCTTCGAGGACGGCAAGGTGATCGACCTCCACCCGGATCCCGAAATCATGGCAGCCGAGGCGCGCAAGGCGGGCGAGGACCCCGCGGCGGTGCAACGCTTCCTCGCCTACTCGGCGCAGCTCTACGATCTGGTCAACGAAGGATACTTCGAACAGGGCCTCGATACCGCAGCGGACTTCCGCAGCTTCTACGGACTCGGGAAGTTCCTCAAGTTCGACCTCTTCCGCTCGATGCACGGCGGCGTGGCGCGGTTTCTCAAGACCCGCCACATGCGCGACATCTTCGACTACTTCATCAAGTATGTCGGCTCCTCGGCACTCCATGCGCCCGCGTTCATGAACTGCATGCCGACCATCCAGTTCCGCTACGACCTGTGGTATGTCGACGGCGGACTCTACCACATCGCGCGCGGCCTCGGAAAACTGATGGACGAGCTGGGCATCCGCGTCTTCACCGAATCCGAAGTGTCGTCGGTGACCCGCGAAGACGGACGTGTCACCGGCATCACCGCGGGCGGCGTGTTCCATCCGGCGGATTTCGTGGTCTCGAACATGGAGGTGATCCCGGCCTACGCGTCGCTGCTCGAGGAGGACGAGGCTTTCCTGCGCACACTCGAGAAATACGAGCCGTCCTGCTCCGGCCTGGTGCTGGAGCTGGGCCTCGACCGCCAGTACCCGCAACTCGCCCACCACAACTTCTTCTATTCCGCCGACCAGAAACGGCATTTCCGCACCGTGTTCCGCAAACACCAACTGCCGCCGGACCCTACGATCTATCTGGTGGCCGCCTCGCGCACGGATCCGACCGTGGCCCCGCCGGGTTGCGACTGCCTGAAGATCCTGCCCCACATCCCGTACATCAACGACCGCAACCCGCTCTCCCGCGACGATTACATGGCGTTCAAGGAACGCGTGATCGACAAACTCGAACGCATGGGACTCACGGACCTGCGCCGCCATGTGGTCTACGAACATTGCTGGACCCCCGACGACATCCGCGACCGCTACCGCTCGAACAAGGGGTCCATCTACGGCGTGGTGAGCGACCGCCTGCGCAACCTCGCCTTCAAGGCCCCCAAACAAAGCGTGAAGTATCCGAACCTGTTCTTCGTCGGCGGATCGGTGAACCCCGGCGGCGGCATGCCGATGGTGGTGCTCTGCGGGCAGAAGGTGGCCGAAAAGCTCGCCGACTGGGACCGGCGCGGCCCGCACTGAGCGCGAATCGGCGTGCATCCGCGCCCGCCGCTTGCCCTCGGCGCACGCGCGGGTAGGATCCGGGACCGCCCCGATGCCCGGTTCCTTCGTCCACCTTCACCTGCACACCGAGTTCTCGCTGCTCGACGGCATGATCCGCACCGGCCAGGTGGCGCGCCGCGCGGCGGAACTGGGCATGCCGGCGGTGGCGATGACCGATCACGGCAACCTCTACGGTGCGGTGGAGTTCCACAAGAGCTGCCTCAAGGAAGGCATCAAGCCGTTGATGGGCTGCGAGATCTACCTCGCGCCGCAGTCGATGCACGAAAAGAAGGAACTCCCCGGCCGCAAACGCGCCACCCACCTCACCCTGCTCGCGGAAACCGACGAAGGCTGGAAAAACCTCTCGAAACTGGTGAGCAAAGGCCACCTCGAGGGCCTGTGGCACGGCAAACCCCGGGTGGACCTCGATGCGCTCGCCGCCCACTCGCAAGGCATCATTTGCCTCAGCGGATGCATCTCCGGCCCGGTCAACGAATGGCTGCTCGCCGGAGACGAGGCCAAAGCCCGCGACATGCTCGGCACCCTCGCCGCGATCTACGGCCCGCGCAACACCTTCGTCGAGATCCACGACCACGGCCTCGCGCCCCAACGCACGGTGCTGCCGCGACTGGTTCAGCTTGCGCGCGACCTCGCACTCCCGTTGGTGGCAGCCAATGACGTGCACTTCCTCCACCGCGCCGACCAAGAGGCGCATGATGTGATGATCTGCATCGGCACCGGCCACCTGCTCGCCGATGCCAAACGGATGCGCTACACCCCGGAGGCGCACTTCAAGACCGCGGAGGAAATGCGCGCGCTGTTCGCGGAACTGCCCGAAGCCTGCGACAACACGCTCGCAATCGCGGAACGCTGCGATGTGAAACTGGCGCTCGACGCCACCTCCTCGGAAAAATACCCGCAGTTCGGCACGCCCGACGGCAGCCCGCGCGAGGAATACCTCCTGCGGCTCTGCTCCGAGGGCCTCGTCAACCGCTACGGCGCGGAAAAGGCCGCCGACCCCTCCGTGCGCCAGCGTCTCGAATACGAGGTCGGCGTGATCAACCAGCTCGGCTTCGCATCCTACTTCCTCATCACCGCCGATTTCATCGGCTGGGCGCGCTCGCAGGGCATCCCGGTGGGCCCCGGCCGCGGATCGGCCGCAGGTTCGCTCGCAGCCTACGCACTCGGCATCACCAACATCTGCCCGCTGCGCTTCGGCCTCCTCTTCGAACGCTTCCTCAACCCGGAGCGGGTGAGCCCACCGGATGTCGATATCGACTTCTGCCAGTCGCGCCGCAGCGAGGTGATCGATTATGTCCGGCGCAAGTACGGGGAACGCAGCGTCTCCCACATCATCACCTACGGCACCCTCGGTGCCAAAAGCGTGGTGCGCGATGTGGCGCGTGTGATGGGGCTCTCCTACGGGGACGGCGACCGCCTCTCGAAACTGATCGATCCGCGCCCGGTGGAGAAGGACGATCAGGCGAAGTTCGGTTCCTCGATCCTGCGCCGGGAATACGAGCGCAACACGGAACTGCGCGAAACAGTGGAGGCCTCGGACTCCTATCTTGAACTCTGGCGGCACGCGGTGGCCCTCGAGGGACTCACCCGCAATGTCGGCATCCACGCCGCGGGCATCGTGATCGGCGACCGCCCGCTC
>CAZMUK010000035.1:0-24491 GCA_964569415.1 uncultured Luteolibacter sp.
GGATTTGTTCGACTGCGTGATGCCCACCCGTCTGGCGCGGCACGGGACGGCCTTCACTTTGGACGGTCCCCTGCACATCCGCAACCAGGCCTACGCCCGGGATCCGCGGCCGCTTTGCGAGAGCGCCCATCCTCATGTTGCGGGCTTTTCCCGAGGCTACCTGCGCCACCTGTTCCACGCCGGGGAAATCCTCGCTTTGCGGTTGCTTTCCTTCCACAACCTGCATTTTTATCTCCGCCTTGTCGCCGGGGCGAGGGAAGCCATCGCCGCCGGAACCTACACGCAATACAAGGAATCCTTCCTCCGCCGATACCAACAGCACCCGAGCGCATGAACACGACCGCCCTCCTTCTCGCCCAATCCCCAGCCCCTGCCCCGGCACCCGCGGGCGACAAGCCCCCCGGCGGCATTCTCGGCAACCCGCTGGTCCTGCCGGTGCTGATGATTGTAATGTTCTACTTCCTGCTGATCCGTCCGCAGCAGCGCCAACGCAAGGAACAAGCGGCGCGGCTCGCCGCCCTCCAAGCGGGCGACAAGGTGGTGACCACCGCGGGAATCCACGGGATCGTCCACCATGTCAAGGAGCACACGGTGGTACTCAAAGTGGCCGAGGGCACGATGCTCGAATTCGACAAGCCGGCGGTGGCCTCGGTGCAGAAAAAGGAGTCGGCCTCCAAGTGATCCCGCCAGCCCGGTTCGCGCCGCAACCTGTTTCCCCGCCATGGACTTCCTGAACCGCATCGCAGGCGATCCGCTCACGGTGTTCCTGACCGGAATGCTGCTGCTCGCCTTGTTCTTCTGGTACTTCGCCACCGAGATCGAACGCCGCAAACGCAATGTCGGCACCGTGCTGCTGCTGGGGGTCTGCCTCGTGAGCGTGCTGGCGGCCACGCCGGTCCACAAACGCCTCAAGGGCGGCATCGACATCATCGGCGGTTCGTCCTTCACCCTGCGGGTGCAACCGCGCGAGGCGGATGGCGGCGGCAAAATGCCGGTGACCGTCCAGCAGGTGGACCAAGCGATCAAGGTCATCGAGAAACGCCTCAACAGCATGGGGACGGCCGAGCCGATGATCGCCCGCCAAGGCGAGGACAAGATCGAGGTGCAAATGCCCGGCGTGGAACCCGGCGACTCGGAAAAGATCCGCGCAACCCTCGAAAAGGTGGCGAAATTGGAACTGCGGCAGGTCCACCCGCGCAGCAGCGAACCGGGACCGGACGGCAAATCCCTGGCGCAACGGGTCAAGGAAAAGACGGAAATCGTGCCCGGCTACCTCGCCTTCGAACATAAGTCGAAGGACAGCGAGGGCGGGGAATTTTCCGAGACGATCCTCCTCAACCGCCGCACGGCGCTGGGTGGATCCGACATCGCCTCGGCGGTGCCCTCCGGGCAACAAGCGGATGCCGTCGATATCGTGCTCAACAACGCGGGCACCGACCGCATGATCGCCCTGACCAAGGATATGGCCGAAGGGCGCGACCGGATCGCGATCGTGCTCGACGGCGAGGTGATCAGCGCGCCGGTGGTCAATCAGGTGCCGCTCGGCAAACGCTTCCTCATCGAGGGTCTGCGCGAACCGGGCGAGGTGGACAACCTCGCCAACGCACTGATGAACCCGCTCGAGAACGCATTGGTGGTCGATGAGTTCCGCAATGTCTCGCCCACGCTCGGCAAGGCTGTCGTGCAGCAGGGAATCGTCGCCGGCCTGATCGGTCTCTCGATCACGGCGCTGTTCGTGCTCCTCTACTACCGCGCCTCGGGAATTATCGCGCTCTGCGGATTGGCGGTCAATACGGTCATTCTTTTCGGCGTGATGGCGATGTTCGGCTTCACCTTCTCCCTGCCGGGCATCGCGGGGATGATCCTTACCATCGGCATGGCGGTGGATGCCAATGTGCTGATCTACGAGCGGATGCGCGAGGAACTCGCCGCCGGCAAGCCGCTCAAGGCGGCGATTTCGTCTGCCTACGACAAGGCCTTCACGGCCATCTTCGACTCGAACTTCACCTCGCTGATCACCGCGGTGATCCTGTTCTGGCTCGGCAGCGGATCAATCAAGGGATTCGCGGTCACGCTCACCATCGGGATCGTGGCCTCGATGTTCTCGGCCATCCTCGTGACACGGGTGCTGTTCCGCTGGGCGACGGACCTCAACCTGCTCCGCAAGCTGTCCTTCTTCAACCTGATCCGCCCCGGAAAATGGGACTTCCTCGGCAAGGCGAAGGTCTGCGGCCTGGTGTCACTCCTGCTCACGCTGGTCTCGGTGGGTGTCTTCTTCATCAAGAAGGAGGGGGCCTTCGGGGTGGATTTCACCGGCGGGTCGCTGATCCAGTTCCAACTGGGCAAGGAGGCGGAGGTGCCGCTGGAGGATGTGGAAAAGGCGCTGGCAACCCTCACCCTGACCAAGGCAGCCTTCCCGCAGGAGCAGGGAAACCCGGCCACCGGCACCCTGCTGACGGTGCGCTGCGACACCCGCGATGCCGCCGCCGTGACCGCGAAACTCCGCGAAGCGATCCCGGCATTGGCGGAAAAGAAGGCCGACGGCAGCTTCCGCATCGACAAAAGCGAGGAGGAGGTGTCGGCGTTGATCGGAGGCACCTTCCTCAAGGAATCACTCGTCGCCCTCGCGCTGGGCCTCATCGGGATCCTGCTCTACATCACCTTCCGCTTCGAGTTCTCCTTCGCGGTCGGCGGTTTCGTGGCGATCCTGCACGATGTGATCATCTCCGTCGGCATCGTCGTGCTGCTCGGCGGCCAGCTCTCGCTGATCCATGTGGGCGCGATCCTCACGATCGCCGGATATTCGATCAACGACACGATCGTCATCTTCGACCGGATCCGCGAGCAGTTGCTGATCAAGCAAGGCTCGGTGCGCGCGATCATGAACCAGGCGATCAACGCGACCCTGTCGCGTACGGTGCTGACCTCGGCCACCACGATCATCACGGTGGCGATCCTGTCCATGTTCGGCGGGTCCAACCTCCGGGATTTCTCGATCATGATCCTGATCGGGCTGGTGGTGGGCACATACTCGTCGATCTTCGTGGCTTCGCCGATCGTGCTGTGGTGGAGCGGCCGCAAGGGACGCGACCTGCGCACGGATGTGCGCGAGACGGTGGTCAAGGCCGAGGCGGCGGCATCCGCCCCCTGAAACAACGGGGCACGCGGCGGCAGGAAGAGAGCTGCAAATTCACTCGACGGGGGCTTCCCCGGGACTCTCCGGCACCCCGCCGTCCCCCGGGGCCTCGCGGTCTCTGGGGCGTTCCCCGCGCGGTCCGTGTGGTCCGTGCGGCGGAAACTCGTCCTTGGTCAGTGCCCCGTCCGCATTGCGGTCGAGTCTGCGGAAGAGGCGCTCGGCCTGCTCCGGCCTTGCGCTCCCGGGCCGACCCTCGCGGAATTCCTCGAGAGTCACGGAACCATCGCCATCCCGGTCGAGGCTTTTGGCAAAGCCACCCGGACCTTTCCGGCGGGGATGGGGACCCTCGGGTCTTTCGGGGCGGCGCGGGCGGTCCTCCGGCGTGATGACCCCGTCGCCGTTCGAGTCCATGCGGCCGAACAAGGCCTCCTGCCGTTGCGGCGGAAGCTTGGAAATCATCTTTCCCGCGAGAAATTCCCCCTTGGTGATCTTGCCGTCGCGGTCGGCATCGAGCTGACGGAATCCGAGGATCCCGGGACCCTTGTCGCCCTGGGGGCCGCGCGCGAGTTCCTCCTTGGCGAGCGAGCCGTCACCATCGCGATCGAGCCTTCCGAACAAGGTGTCGCGCTTGTCGGCGGGCAGCTTGGCGGTGCGGGGCAGGGCATCGAACTCCTCACGGGAAATCCTGCCGTCCGCGTTGGTGTCGGCGGATTTCCAATGCCCGATCCCCGGGCGCGCGCGCTTCCCGCCTTCGCCATCATGACGGGGACCGGACCGGGCTCCCTCGCGCGGCGGGTCTGCAGGGGCTTCCGCCAAAGAAAGGTGCGGAATGGTGAGCCAACAGGCGAGCAAGGGAGCGGCGGGGATCTTCATCGCGGGTCGGGATTTCCAGTGGGACAGGCTTCCGTGCTTGTAAAACCCCGGATCCGCAAGGAAGTTCTGCGTTGTTTCCGCCGATGGCAATCGCCCGGCGGCTTGCCGACCCTGCCATGCACATCCAGGACATCCTTTCCGGCTCTGAGCCTTCGTTTTCTTTCGAGTTCTTTCCCCCGAAAAGCGCGGAAGCGTCGGATGACCTCTACCGGACCATCCGCGACCTCGAACCGCTGCGGCCCTCGTTCGTGTCGGTGACCTATGGCGCCGGTGGGGGCACCCGCGAACTGACCCACGACCTGGTGGTGCGCATCCGCGAAACGACGGCGGTGCCGCCAGTACCGCACCTGACCTGCGTGGGACACCGCGAGGAGGAGGTGCAGGGCGTGCTCGAGCGCTACGCGGCCGCGGGCGTGGCCAACATCCTCGCCCTGCGCGGGGACCCGCCGCGGGGCGTGGAGGATTTCGACTGGGGTTCTGGCGACTTCCGCCACGCGGCGGATCTGGTGCGCTTCATCCGCCGCTTCAACGAAAGCCGCTCGCACCCGGATCCGCGTGGGTTCGGGATCGGAGTGGCGGGCTTCCCCGAGGGACACCCGGCAACCCCGAACCGGATGCAGGAAATGGATTTCCTCAAGGCGAAGATCGACGAAGGCGCGGACTACATCTGCACCCAGCTGTTTTTCGACAACCACGACTTTTTCGATTTCCGCGACCGCTGCCGCCTCGCGGGCATCGAGGTTCCGATCGTCGCGGGAATCATGCCGGTCTCATCGCTGCAGGGGATGCGCCGCATGGCCGAACTCGCGGCCGGCGCACGCTACCCGGCACGATTGATCCGCGCCTTGAACCGCGCCAACGGCCCTGAGGCGGTGGAACGCGCCGGCATCCACTACGCGGCGGAACAATGCGCCGGTCTGCTCGACGAAGGAGTGGAGGGAATTCACTTCTACACGCTCAACCGCAGCCGGGCCACGATCGAAATTTTCCAAAGCCTCGGGATCGGCAGGGCCTGAGGCACCGGCCCGCTCGAAGGGCCCGCCCGGGCTCCCGAAGCACCGACGGTCTTCACACGAAATCCGCGCCCCCTCCGCACCCCGCGCCGCTCAGTTGGTGCCGAAGAAGCGCCGACCCTTCTCATTGAGGTCCTCGGCCTGGACGCGCGTTACATTCGGAAGCTCGCCGTTGATCGGCACCTCGATCTCGATGCGGCCCGTATTGGGATCGACCGGATGCATCGACCGCAGCACCGGGGAGCGCTCGAAGGCGTCGCCCGGAATACTGACGACCACGCCTCCCTCGTACCGCAGCGAGCGCGAGGCGCGGTCGGCCGCATCGAGCCGCAATTGCCGCAACTCGCTGCTCTCCCGCATGATCTCGTCGACCAAGGTCGCGGATTCATCCGCGCCGCCCTGTCCCTGGGTGAGCTCGCCGGCTTTGCGCAAGGTGAAATCGGAGGAGGGCCCGGTGCCCATCAACGAGGAATCATCCCCGGACAGCATCGAGGATTCCTCGCCGGTCGACGCCATTTCCAGCGACTGCAGCTTCTCCTCCTCGGTGGGCAGGCGGGTGCGGAAGGCTCCCCGCATCGCGAAGAGCAGCACCGATGGAGCCGACTTGCCCTCGTCCGAGACGGCCTCGAAGGCGGAAAGGCGCATGTTGGAAACGAGGATGCCGCCTCCGCCGGTCTTGAGATCGAAACTGCCCTCCCGGAAGTCGAGCCGGTGGTAGTTGCGCGAGTAGTCGACGATCGACAACGCGCGCAGCAGGCCGATCCGCTCGCGGATGGAAATGGTGTCGGTGCCGTCGAGCGCGACCTGTCCTTCGAAGGAAATGCCCGCGGAGTCGTTGGTGGATCCGCTCACCTGGAAATTGCCCGAGAAGGATCCGTCGATGTATTCGGAAAACGCAGCGGGCAGGATGCGGGCGATCTGCACATTGCGCAGCACCGCGGATCCCTTGACCACCGGACGGGCACCCGCCGAAACGCGCAGGCCGCTGAAATCAATGGTGCCGCCGCCGGATTCGAGTTCGGCGCGCTCGAAGACGAGACCGTCGCGGTCGAGCACGGCCTCGATGTTGCGGATCTCGAAGCCGCGGATCCAGTTTTGGGAAAAGGTGCCGCCCTTGAGGCTGATGCGCCATCCCGCGCCGTCCGCGATCCGGGAAACGCTGAGCCTGCTCTTCTCGACGCGCCCTTGGTTGGCGGCGGAATAGCCCCAACGCAAGGTGGCGTCGTCCACCGTGAACTGGTCGGCCTCGAACCCCTCCGGCTTGCGGAACAACGAATCCCCGAGCCTCACGGCCGACTCCTCGTCATCGGCACCGGCGCGGAACTCAATGTCGGCACGCGCCGCGGAGATGCCTTGGGTCTTCCAGGTCCCGACGAGTCCGTCGAGGAGACCCATGCGCAGACGCACATTGCGCGCCTCGATGGTTTTGAAGAAACTTCCGTTCTCTCCGCGCGCGGCGATGCTGCGGATCTCGAGCCTGCCCTGCATGCGCTTGGCGCCGCGGATCTCGAGCTTGGACGCGCCCAGAGCTCCCTGCAAGCCGCCTTGCAGGTCCTGACTGAACGAGGGGGAATCGGTCCGCTTCGAAAGATAGTACCAGCAGCCGAGCGCCGCGATGAGGAGGAACACGGCAAGCCTGCCGGCCATGCGCAGCACGGCGTAGGTGGCCCGTCCCTTGAGCCCGCTGGTGCCGAAGGAGTGGCGCATCTGGAACCAGAAGCCCTGATTGGCCACCCACTGGCTCAAGCGGTCGTTGAAGCTCCTTACCTGTTCGTCATCCATGCGCCACGGAATCCTCCGGGCGGAAATGTGGACCCAAGCAACGCCGCGCGCGAGGGGAAAGTTGCGACAGGCCCGTCACCGTGGCGATTCGGCAAGCAGGGCCTCGGCGGTGAGGGTGGCGAAAGACCCGGGATTGCCGCCGAACTGAATACGACCCTGACGGTCGAGCACGAAGACGGTCGGGGTGCTGCGGATGCGGTATGATGCGGTAAGGGCACCCTCCGGATCCGATAGATTGCGCCACGGCAGGCCCTCGGCCTCGATCGCGCGAAGATCGGCCACGGGTCCGGAGGCGACGCCGAGCACGACGAAGGGTTTGCCTTCGAGGCTGTGCGCGGTATCGGCGGTGATACGCAGCAGCTTGGCGGTCTCGGCATCGGCGGTGTTCCAGAACAGCAGCATGACGACCTTGCCCTTGAGTTCGGACAAGCGCAGCGGGCGGCCGCCGGAGTCGGTCCCGGCGAGCTCCGGCGCGGCCCGGCCCTTCGAAAGGTGGCGGATGATGTGAAGCTCGTCCTCCGCGATCTTGGCGACGGTGGTGCCGTTGGTTTCGAGATCACAGGCATCGATGATGGCCTTGCGCAACAAGGTGAGGCGCTTGGAAAGCAGGGCGGGATCGTCGCCGAGGTTGCGCAACACCATGGCGGCACCGAGCGCGGCGAGGCCCTGGGTGGCGGGGTCGCGGTTGCTCTTGACGATGGTCTCCAGCACGGCGAGCGCGCGCGGGTTGGCACAGGAAACCAAGGCCATGCAGAGCGGGCGCACCTTGGGATCGGCATGATGGCGGGTCTCGACGGCTTTGAGAATGTCCTCGCGCTGCTTGGCAAGCGGAGCGGGCAGGGGACCCACGGCCTCGATCGCGGCATGCAAACGCAAGAGCCACGCCGCGGATTCAAGAGTCCAGGTTTCCCCGAGCGCGGGCCCGATTTCCCGCCAGAGCCGCTCGGCACAGGCGGCCGGATCGGGACGATTGGCGAGAAGCTGCTCGCGGTCGGCTTGATCGGCCGCTTGGTAGGCCTTGGTCCACTCGCCGACCTGCCGCTCCCAGTTGAGGCGGATGCGCAGGGCGTCCTCGGGGGAGGCGGTCGTTACGGCCGGAAACAGGAGGACAAGGATGCACAGGGCCCGTTTCATGGCGCGAGCGTAGGGGAGGATGCCCGGCTGGCAAATCCCGAAAACAGGGGTCATCCGCCCCCGCCACAATACGCGGCCGCCAGGCGGCGGGCCTCCCCGTCCGCCCGCACCACCGCGTCCAGTGAGTCGGAGGGACCGGGCTGATGGCGTTCCATGACCCGGGCCACGCAGTCCCAGATTTGCGGGAAACGGATGCGCCCGGCGCGGAAGGCGTCCACCGCAGTCTCGTTGGCGGCGTTGAACACTGCCGGCAGGGTGCCTCCCGCCAAGCCGGCGCGGCGCGCGAGACGCAGCGCGGGAAACACATCGTCGCGCGGCGCGGAAAAGGTGAGCGCGCCCAACCCCCCGAAATCGAGCGGCTCGAGGCAGCCCCGCACCCGCTCGGGCCAAGTAAGCGCGTACTGGATCGGAAAGGCCATGTCGGTGCGGCTCAACTGCGCAAGCACCGAACCGTCGACGAATTCCACCATGGAATGAATCACGCTCTGCGGGTGGATGACCACTTCAATGCGTTCCATATTGATATCAAAAAGCCACTTGGCTTCTATCATTTCCAATCCCTTGTTGAACAAGGTGGCGGAATCGATGCTGATCTTGGGTCCCATGTCCCAGGTGGGATGGCGCAGAGCCTGCTCGGGAGTGACGTCGGCGAGATCGGCGGCCGCGGCCTCGCGGAAGGGACCGCCGGAGGCGGTGAGGATGAGCCGCGAGACCCCGGCGTCCCCGTCGCCGCGGCCGTCGAGGCACTGGAAAATGGCGTTGTGCTCGCTGTCCACCGGCAAAATCCGCACGCCGTGGCGGCGCGCGGCGGTGGTGACGACCTCGCCGGCCATGACGAGGATTTCCTTGGAGGCGACCGCCAGATCCTTGCCGGCCTGGATCGCGGCGAGCGCGGGCGGCAGCCCGGCAGTGCCGACGATGGCCACCAGCACGATGTCGGCACCGGCGAGGGTGGCAACCTCGAGCAAGCCCTCGGGCCCGGTATGGACCCGCGTGCCCTCGGGCAGCAGGGCCCGCAGTTCGCGCTCCCGCGAGGAATCGGCGATGGCCACGTCGCGCACGCCGTGCTCGCGGGCCTGCCGCGCGAGGCTCTCGATGTTGTTTCCGGCAGCAAGCGCGACCAACTCGATGCGGTCGGGCAAGGCCGCGGCCACCCGCAGGGCGGAGCAACCGATCGAACCGGTGGAGCCGAGCAGCACGACCCGGCGTTTGCGGGGTCCGCTCATGCTTCGGGCAGGGTGGCTTCGAGGATGAAATACAGCACCGGTGCCGTGAAGCAGACGCTGTCGATGAGGTCGAGCGATCCACCGATGCCCGGCAGGATGTGACCGGAGTCCTTGGCGTGAAGGGCGCGCTTGACGAAACTCTCGGCGAGGTCGCCAAGCACCGCGAGCAAGGAAAGGACAAGCGCAACGACCAACGCGCGAACCGGCCCGCCCAAGGCGGAGAGGGTGTCGGGGAAAAACAAGGCCATGCCCACCCCGGCTGTGGCGGGCAGGGCCAGCGCGCCGAGGAATCCTTCCCAGGTTTTGGCCGGACTGATGTTGGGGCACATCTTGTGTTTGCCGAATAGGGACCCGGCGAGGTAGGCGCCCATGTCGGAAAATTTGGTGACGACCAAGAGCCAGAGGACGAGCATCGATCCCTGTGCGTGGACCAGTCCGCTCCCGGGCTCGGGGGGGAAGAGGTAAAGGATGCGCGCAGTGAAATTGAAGAAGAGCCCGATCCACGCGAAGACCAGCACGGAATAGGCGATGCTGAGGAGATCGGCGGCACCCTCGACCGGCCGGCGCAGGCGGGCGAGAAAACAGCCGGCGGTGACCGCGAACAAAGCGGCGGCATCCAGCCAGGGCGGGGGAACGATGCCGCGGGAAAGCAAGGCGTGCAGCACGGCACAGTAGAGCACCGCCCCGATCGCACCGGTCTTGATCCGGGTTTCCAATCCGGAGGCACGCGCCATCCGGTGACATTCCAAAGTCGCCAGAACGGTCAACCCGGCGATCAACAACAGATACGCCCACTCCCGTCTGCTGACCAACACCGCGGCCACCAATCCCCAGAGCAGCAGGGTGCTGGAAAGCCGCCGCGCGAAGACACGGGCCTTCGAGGGCGCTGCGGACGGCGGAACTTCGGCCATGGACGCGGGCCATCCAAGACCGCGGGGCGGGCGCTGGCAACCCTATCCGCAAATGGAAACGCGCCCTCCGCACCCACCCGGCGGTCGCCCTGTCCGCTCGCGGCGGTGCAGCAGGCGCTCAGATCATCACCCGTTTCCCGCCCTGCGCGACCGACCGGTACACGGCCTCGACCACACGGATGTCGCGCAGGCCTTCCTCGCCCGGAACCAGCGGCGCCACCCCGTCGAGGATCGCCTTGGCGTCGTTGTCCATCTGCAGGGCCTGCTGGTTCTCGACCTTGAAAACAACCGGCCCCTGCGAACTCTCGCCGCGCAGTCCCTTGTAGGAAAAGAAGGGCTCGATGCGAAACCAGCCTCTCTCGAAATTCGCCCGGTTGAAATTGAGGCCCATGCCGAAACTCGCGTGACAGGAGGCCAGCGCGCCGCTCGGGAACTCGAGTTGGAATACCGCGGTTTCCTCCACCTCCTTGAACAGCTCCGGACGACGGTTGTGGAAACGGGCGGTGACCGCCACCGGTTCCTCGCCAATCGCCAGCCGCGCCCCCTGGATGGCGTACACGCCGATGTCTCCCATTACGCCGCCACCCAAGGCGCGGTTGAGTTTCCAGTGCCCCACCTTCGACTCGATGTAGCCGGCACCGCAGCACGCCAGCACCGGCGCGCCGAAACTGCGCTCTTTGGCAAAGCTCCGGTAGGCCTGGGTGCCCGGCTCGTGCTGCAGGCGATACCCGATCGACAACCGCACCTTGTTCTCCGCGCAGGCGCGGATCATCTCCTCGCAGTCCGCCACCGACGGCGCCATCGGCTTCTCGCACCACACATGCTTGCCGGCCTTGGCCGCCCGCACCGTGTACTCCTTGTGCATCGAGGGCGGCAGGATCACATACACCACATCGATCGCCGGGTTCTCGGCGATCTTGTCGAAATTCGCGTAATCGTACACCTCCGTCGGGCGAATGCCGTACTTCTCGGTCCACACCGGCACCTTCGAAGGCGTTCCGGTGACGATCCCCTTGAGCTCGCAATGCCTGGTGAGTTGCAGCGCCGGGGCGATGATGCTGGTGCTGTAATTGCCCAATCCCACCAAGGCCACCCCGAGCTTGCGGGTGGGCGCGGACTCGGCCGCCAGCAACCGGGGTGCAAGACTGAGGGCACCGCCGACGGCGGCATGACGAAGAAGCGTGCGACGGGTAGTCATGACTGACCCGCCCCTACGCCGGAAAATCCCCCGATCTTTCAGGAAAAACCGCGGCACCGCTCCTTCCTCCCACAAGCCCCCCTTCGGAGACACGGAGGAAGAAATGAAAACCGCGAATGGAGGAGGTTGTTTGTTCCTTGTTGTTTGTTGTTTGTGCTTTGTTGAGCCTGAAAAACCGAACGGCCCCACAGGCGCTCCGTCTCAACCCTCCAGCAATTGACTTGTGAGTTGTGGGTCGGGAAGAGCGCCTGAACGGACCTTAGGATTCCTCAGGCTCAACAAGGAACAAGGAACCAAGAACAAGGAACAAGAAACCCCATTCGCACCCATTCCTTTCTCCGCGTCTTGGTGTCTGAACGAAGGCTTATTCCTCCACGGGCAGGGCGCGGGGCGGGGTTTGCGGGGAATCGGGTTCGTCGGCGGGGCTGGTGAACATCACATTGTTCCATTCCGGTTTGCGAAGCGGGCCGGTGCCGCGGAACTGGAACATGCCGTAGAAGGGGCGCAGCGGAAGGGTGATGAGACCGAGCAAACCGCGGGCGTTCATGCGCATGGTGAAGTCGAGCGTGAGATCGGCGAGGTCCACCTCTCCGTCGCCGGTGAAGAGAAGCGAGCGCGTGCGGGTGTCGAAGTCGCGCGTGGAGAGGATGCCGTCGCGGATGCGGAAGGTGAAGAAGGCGTCGGTGGCTTGTTCGAAGGCGCTGCGGCGGTTGTTGAGGACCCCGGCCACCAGCGGGCTGAGCGGGCCGAAGACGGGCACCGAGAAGAGTTCGGTGTCCTCGATGGCGAGGTTTCCGGAGCCGTTCATGGTGGATGGTTTCCCGGGGATGATGGAGAACTCGGTGCGGCCGGTGAGTTGCCCGCCCTTGGTGGGAAAGGAATAGGTGGAGCCGATCCCTGCGAGCGAAAGATCCTTCCATACCAGTTCGCCGGCGAGGCCGCCCTTGCCGTCGGCATCAAAGGAGGCGCGGAGTGTTCCGTCGAAGCTGCCGCACGCGAGATCGCGGATGCGGACCTTGCGGCCCTCGATTCCGATGCGTCCGGACGGCGCAAGCAGGGTGAGGTCCTTGGCGAGGAACCGGTACGAGGCGGGATCGGGCGAGCGGAAGGAAATGTCGAGCGCGGTGAGTGCCGGGTCCTTGGTGCCGATGATGCCGTCGCCGCTGATCGCGGGCGGGCGGTGGAAGCGGTATTGCTCCAGCGAGTCGGCCAGTTTCGGTGCGAACAACCGAACCAGCGGCGCGGCCCAGAATTCGCCGCGGACCTTTTGCAAGCTCACTTGTTTTTTCCGGGAGTCGTAGACGACCTCATCGACCCGCACCGTGCCTTGGACGGGTCCGCCGTGCGACTGGCGCAGCGGGTAGTCTCGATAGGCGAAGGTGACCGTGCCGTCGCGAAAGCGCAGGGCGGCGGCATCGGTATCGAACTTGCAGCGGACCAAATCGAGCGGGACGCCGCGGAAGCCGGTGTCCTCGAGGGTGGCCTCGCCTTCGAAGCGCCAGGAGTTGCGTCCGCCGATGGTGAAGCCTCCGTGGAGATCCGCCTGGCAGCGGGCACCGGGGCGGGGTTGGAAGTCGGCGAGCACCTTGCCGAAAGCTTCGTTGGCAAACCAGAGTTTCCACACAGCGAGGGGCATGTCCGACTTGGCGGCGACCCGTACGACCTTCCCGTTGAGCAGGAATTTTCCGGTGGCGGTGCCGTCGGGCCTGCTGAGCACCGCATCGCGGAGAAAGAGGTCGCCGTCGCGCAGTGCGAAGGACGCTTGCGCGCGGTCGAAGTCGATGCCGCGGAGCCGCACCGAGCCGAGGTCGATCTTCCCGCTGGCGCGGAGCGATGGTTTCTTGGGGTCGGCGAGCGAGAAGGAGCCGTCGGCGCGGATGCGTTGGGAGCCGCCGACCGGGATGGCCGAGGCATCGTTGAGGCCGAACCATGCTTTGAGAAGCGGCAGGGCCTCGAGGGAGGATTGGAGGGCGAAGCGTCCTTCGCGGGAGCGGGTGGCGTAGTGGGCGCGGCCATCGAGCGAGCCGGTCTGGTCGCGGGCGCTGAAGGAGCTGACCGCGAGTTCGCTGCGGTCGAAGGTGGCGAGGCAGCGGACATCGGTGAGTTCGTGGCCGTTGCGGGAAAGCGAGCGTGCGCGGAACTCCGCCTTGCCGGATGGGCCGGGATCGGCCGCCACATCGCCGTTGAGACGCAGCACGAGTATCGGGCGTTCGCTGCCGAAGTCCCAGCGGTCGAGTTCGCGGATGACGCGTGCGAGCAGTTCCCGTTTGCGCCCGGGCGGGGTGGGGGAGGAACGGGCGGGCAGGGTTTGGCGGAAGCCGCTCAGGGAGGCGTCGAGTTCCACGGCGATCCCGTTGATTTCCCCGCGCAGCTTGCGGGTTTCCAACGAACCGTCGCCCGAGAGGCGGATGGTTCCTTTGGCTCGGGAAATCACGAGTGACTCGGATGCCGGATCCTCCGGGCTCACGCGCAGCACGATGCGGGCGTTGTCGAGCGCGAGACGGGTGGGTCGCACGATGCCGCGGGCCAGCTTGGTTTTGTCGAGTTCCACCCGGATGCGTTCGAGGGCGGCGGTTTCCACGGTTTTGTCCGCGTCCGAGAAGATGCGCACATCTTTCGCGGCGAGTCCGCGGAGGGGCAGCCAGGAGAGCGCGCCGATGCGGATATGGATGTTGCGTTTGGCGCATTCGGTCTCGATCGCGCCACGCCACGAAGGTGGCAGTCCCGTGTGGTTGGCCCACCAGAGGGTCGCGCAGGCGGCGATGGCCAGACCCAAGGTCACGAGGAACAGGATCGAGCGGGCGGCGCGGCTCAGGTGGAGGCGAAGCATCGGCGGGGAATGGGGGGCAGGGTAGCCCGCGGCGACCGACCGCGCAATCCCCGGTGGCCAACCCGCCAGGGACCGCTCTCACATCACGCCGGCCTCACGGAACGAAAACCACGGCGACCTGCCGTCGAACGGACGGCCAATGATCACATGATCCACGAAGCGGATTTGCATGATCGAGGCGGCATCGGCGAGGCGGCGGGTGATTTGTTCGTCGGCACGGCTGGGGCTGGGATCGCCGGAAGGGTGATTGTGCACCAGGACAAAGCCGTGGGCGCCGCGGGTGATTACCGGCCGGAGGATTTCCCGGGGGTGAGCGTGGGATTCGCTGACCGTGCCAACCGAGACGACTTCCGCGCCCATCATGCGGAGGCGCACATCGAGGGCGGCGACGAGGACCTGCTCCTTGGGCAGGTGGCGGAGCTGGGGCGCGAAGTGGTCGTGGATCGCTTCCGGGCCATCGAGGGGGACCTCCGGCGGGTGCTCGCGGGCGATGCGCGCGCCGAGCTCAAAGGCGGCGGCCAGTTTCGAGGCCTTGGCCAACCCAAGGCCCGGCTCCTTGGCGAGTTGGGAAACCGGCAAGCCCCCGAGTGCGGCCACCGATCCGTACTTGCGCACCAGATCCCGACCGATGTCGATGGCACTGCGGCCCTTGGTGCCGGTGGAAATGAAAAGGGCCATCAGCTCCGGGTTGTCGAGGCAGGAGGCCCCGAAGCGGGCCAACTTCTCCCGCGGGCGAAGCGCCTGAGGCAGATCCTGAATGCGGGTGCAAGGATTGTTCATAAGAACATCATTTGAATTTCTCCCACACCCCACAAGCAAAAAATCAAAGCCCGGCCGCCCGCGGGATCGGGTCCCTCCGCGCCTGCCGAATTCCCGCTTGACGCCCTTTGCATCGTGGTCATTCTTTCGCCGATGAAAATCCCCGCCACCCCTCGCCGTGTCCTGTTCGCCATCGGAGCCTGCTCGCTTTCCCTGCTGCAGCCTTCGCTAGCCCTCGACCTCGTCGCCGACGACAATGCCGAGTTCGCTGAAGCCGATGCCGACTCCTCGGGCTTCCTGACCCAGACCGAATTCGCGACCACCCTTTCCAAGAGCGCGAAGGCGGCGCAGATCCTCAAGAAATTCACCAAAGCCGACGCCGACGACAACAAGGAGGTGACGCTCGAGGAATGGATCGCCTACAAGACCGACGAGGTGGAAGACGAGGTGCGTGGTGACATCCTGAAGTTCCGGATCCTGGACACGGACGACGACGGACAGTTGTCCTTCGACGAGTTCAAGGCTTCCCGCAGTGGCAAGGAACCCCTTGCCAAGGTCCGCAAGCGCTTCCTCAAGGCGGATACCGGCAAGGATGATCAGGTCGGCCTTGAAGAGTGGATCACCTACAAAAACGATGGTTTGCCCGATGACAGCGGAGTGCTGCGCAAGTTCGACCTCGCGGATCTCGACGGCAACGGGGAACTTACCCTCGAGGAGTTTTCCACCCTCTTCAGTCCGAAGAAGCCGCTCTCCAAGGTGAAGCGCAAGTTCGACAAGGAGGATGCCAATGACGACGGAGTCCTCACCCGCGGAGAGTGGGACCAATCACTTCCTCCTGCCCCTCCGCAGTCCTGACAGGGCAGCGGGAAGGGTTGTGGGAAAGAAGAGGGGATACCACGAAATCGCAAAGAGGTTAGAGGCTAGAAGCGAGAACAAGGAACTTTCTTCAAGAGCCTCAGGCTCGACAAAGAACCTTTTTCATCTGCAAAATCAGATTGATCCGTGGTCCAATTCTTTGGAGCGCCTGTGGGGACTGTTAGGGTTTCCAGGCTCAACAAGGAACAAGGAACCCTCTTCAAAAGCCTCAGGCTCGACAAAGAACCCACCCCCGTTCAAGTAAACATTCTACCCCGCGACCATGCGGGTCGGGCGGGGTTTGGTGCGCGCTGCAGGGTTCGAACCTGCGACCCCATCCGTGTGAAGGATGTGCTCTACCACTGAGCTAAGCGCGCTGGGAATCGTGGGCCGGGAGCAACCCGAAGCCCGTCGACGGGGCAGGGAAAGTAGGATCCGGGCACGGGTCTGGCAAGTCCTTTGGCGGGACGGATCCACAATCTGAATCCAAACACCTCCTGGAGCGTCCCAAGGCGGAATCCAGACCGGCCGAAGCGCAGCCCCAAGGCCCCCATGTACCGCCCGAGACAACTCCGTTCCCGATCCGTGCCCGGACTCCAAGAATGTGACATTTTCTGCTTGAGGTCTTTCACTCTCCTTTAGTATGATGCCGAGACGATGAAGTCCGTTTGTCTACTCAGGGGAGTCCTTGCCGCATGTCTTCTCGCGTCCGGCTCGGCGCAGGGACAGAATGTAAAATCCTCCTATGTCCTCAAACCGAACGACACAATACGCATTGATATGTACGAGGAACCGGACTTGAGCGGCAGCGTGAGAATCCTCCGGTCGGGCGATGCATCGTTTCCCCTGATCGGCTCCATGCGGATCAGCGGGCTGACGGTCGGGGAGGCGGCGGAAAAAATACGGAAGGCCTACGCGGCGGATTACCTCGTCGATCCGAAACTGAACCTGATCGTCCAGGACTACTCGACGGACTACATTTCGATCATCGGTGCCGTTCGCAATGCCGGGCAGATTCCGATCCCGGTCTCTGGGGAAATCGATCTGGTGACGGCCATGACCACGGCCGGCGGTCTTGCCGAGCATGCGGATTCCACCCGCATCCAACTGGTGCGGGCCTCGGGAGGGGTCACTTTCCACAACTTTGCCGACATCGAGCGCGGCGCCGCGGGGCGGATCCGGCTTTCGGGCGGGGACCGGATCATCGTGGGCCAAAGCCCGTTCCTCGGCAAGACAGTGACCATGCTCGGCGAAGTGGGCAAACCCGGTCCGTTGCCCTTCCCGCTCGGCGGACGGCTCGACCTGGTCTCGGCGGTATCGATGGCAGGCGGCCTCACCCAGATGGCCAACCCGAAGAAGGTCACCCTCAACCGCGGCGGCAGGGTCCAGACGATCGACTACAAGGAAATCTCCGAGTCCGGACGAAGAGAAATCTTGCTCCAGCCCGGAGACATTGTCACCGTGGCGGAGAGGCTGTTCTGACCCCATCTCCACCCATTCCCCGTTCTCCATGCCCCAAGCCTCCGTTCCGAATCCCGACGACTCCGCCTACGATCTGCAGGACGCGCCGGACCAGGTGGCCGGACCGGACCGCGCGATGCGCACGCAGCGCTTCGTCCTCGATCTCTTGGGCCGCTGGTACTGGATCGTGTTGGGCTGCGTGATCGGACTATTGATATCAGCCTATTATGTCTCAAAAGCCCCGCGGACCTACTCCGCCACCTCCACGCTCCTTTTCAAGCAGAGCGGATGCTCCCTGATCCGGCCGGGGCAGACGGATGCGGGAAACACCCAGTCGGAGGAGGGCATCAATACGGTCGCCGAAAGGATCCGCCGCTACGAGGTGCTCTTCAAGGTGGCATCGCGCCCGGATGTGCGGACCCTGCCGGGCATCACACCACAGGCGGTCGACTGGTACCCGGAGTGGTTTTCCCGGTTGGTCGGACGCAAGCCCGCCGCGGCGTCCGTTCCCGCGGCGGCAACGCCTGTAGCCGCACCGCCGCCGGAACCCGCCGTGATCGCCGGATGGCTCGGCTCTTGGTTGTCGGTCTCCCCGCGGGGAGCCACCCGCTTGCTTGATGTCACCGTGGTGCACCACTCGCCTGAGGTGGCGCGGTCGCTGGCGGACGCGGTGGTGCGCGAGTATGTGGCCGAAGCAACGGGCTCGCTCGCCAAGGGGCGGCGCGACCGCATGGAGGCGCTGCTCCGGCAGTCGGAGGAGGCCCGGCTGAAACTCCAGGAAGCGGAGACGGCGAGCGCGATTTACGCCCGCGCGCTCGAGTCGCTCAATGCCCACGACGAGCGGGAGCGGCAGCACGCGCAGTTGAGACGACGCTACCTTCCCAAGCACCCGAAGATGGCGGCGGCGACGGCGGATCTGGATGTGATGCGGACGCGCTTTCTCGATGAGTTTGCGCTGGCGCGGGCCTCCCAGGCGGATGCGTCCTACTGGCGCAATGCAGGCAAGGAAATGGATGCCGCGGGAAACGACCCAAGGGAAAGCTTCCGGGTCGCCCGCCAATTGCTGCTGGCCCGCACCGGCGTGCTGCGCGGGGAAATCAACAGCCAGATGTCGGTATTCAACGCGATGCTCACCGCGATCGAGGAATCGAATGTGAACAGCGAGAATGTGGAGCCGAATGTGGAGATCAGCAATTTCGCGAGCCTTCCCGGTTGGCCCTCTTCGCCCAATGTGCGCAAGATCTACTCCACCGGGATCTTCCGCGGCCTGACCATCGGCCTGCTGCTCGCCATCGCCCTGGTGTTCTTCGACAACCGCTTCCACATGGTCGCGCAAGTGGAGGCGGAGACCGGATTGCCGGTGCTGGCGGCGATTCCGCAGATCGAGCTGCGCTTCCTCGAGCAGGCGGAAAAGGAGAAGCTGGCGAAGGGCAACACGGTTGAAATCCGGCCGGAGCAGGCGAAATGGGACCCGATGCTGCTCTTCCGTGCCGGCACTTCCTCGACGAGTTTCGCGGAGACCTTCCGCGTGCTGCGGGCATCGGTATCACTGCTCGGCGATGAATCGAAGCGCCGTGTCACGCTCTTCACCAGTGCGCTTCCCGGCGAAGGGAAGTCGCTGATCTCGGTGAATTTCGCGATGGCGAATGCCGCCCAAGGACGACGCACGCTGCTGCTCGACCTCGACCTCCGCAAGCCGGCGGTCCACGGCTTTTTCGGCATCCATCGCAAGGACCAAGGGCCGGGCGCGACCGACTGGCTGGCGGGCAGGGCCTCGCTCGAGGAAATCGTGCGCCGCGACCTCGGTGTCCCGGATCTCGATGTGGTGCTCTGCGGCGCGAAGGCTCCGAGTCCGGGCGAACTCCTCCACCCCGGCCGCCTCGCGCAGTTCTTCGCCGAGGCCGCCGCGAAGTACGATGCGGTGGTGATCGACTCGGCGCCCTTGCTGGCGGTGCCCGACACGCGGGTGATCGCGCCGCTGGTGCACAACCTCTGCCTCGTGGTGCGCGCGGGCTATGTGCCGAAGGGCGCGGTGACGCGCAGCTTCGAGACGCTCGCGGCCTGCGGCTGCCCGCCGAGCGGCATCGTGTTCAACTGCTTCCGCGAGTCGCGCTGGAAGATCGGCCAGAATTATTCCTACGGCTACTACCGCATCAGCCGCTACGGACGCCCGTACTACTATGGTTATGGTAGTTACGGGGCCTACGGCGAAGGCGACGAGGGAGGAAGGGATTCGGAGAAACGCAGGAAGCGCAGGAAATCGCGCAAGACTTGAGCGGCGGCAGCGGGGAAACCCGCTCTTCCGGGGAAGGGCCGCAGGGGACCCCGGCGACACAAACATGACCACACACGAGGAGTTCCCGGAACGGGTTCGACCAAGGGCGGCAGCCTGCCCGGAAACCGCAAGCGGCGGTGGGAAATTGTCGCTTTTACGGGATCCGCGCGTGCTTCTTGCCGTCGCCGCGCTCCTGCTGGTCGAGGGCTTGGCCTGGTGGTGGATGAACCCGCGCCCGGCAGGGGAGGGCGACGCGGTGCTGGCCCACCGTATGCCGGCCTTGCCGGTTTCGCAGGACGCGGCCGACCGCTCGGAGTCCTGGGCTCCGCTGCCCGAGGTGGTGATGCGGTCGTTGGAACCGCTGCGCTGCTCGGATGGCGAGGCAGGCCGGATCCAGCGGGCGGACGGGGCCACGATCCACTACGCTTTTTTCGAGTGGAACCACCTCGAGACCGGAAGCATGATCGAGGCCTTCAAGCACCTCCCGGAGGAATGTCTTGGCTCGATCGGGATGGTCTTCCGCGAGCACCTGCCGAACCGCCGCTACGCGATCGAAGGCGAGGAACTGGAATTCACCCACGATGTGTTCTCCGATACGACGGGCAGCGAGGTGCACTCGTTCAAGGCAGTTTGGGTCTCCGGGATGAAATCCCTGCTCGGCGACGGACTGCGCGGGGGTGCCGCGCAATGGCGTACCGTCCGCTTGCGTGCCGCCGCCTCGAGGTTCCGCCCGGCCTATGTGCGGGTGGCGCAAGGCGCGGTGCGCGGGGTCGACGGCCCCGACGAAGCCTGGCGCTCGTTTGAGGAGGCCTTCTTGCGGGACTTGGAGAAACGGCCGCCGTCACCGGGTGCGCTGTAGGATCAAGCGATGGAACACAACCAGTCATCCGTCCGCGAACTGCCGGTGCGCGAGTATGTGCCGCACGCCGGGTTGGCCGGGATCCGCGCCGCTCTCTCGTCGCTCGTCACCGGCTTCGGAGCAGCGCGCGAACTGGCATGGCGCTTTTTCCTCCGCGACACCCGCGCCGCCTACCGCCAGAGCGCTCTCGGCTATGTCTGGATGTTCCTTCCGCCGCTCGTCAATACCCTGCTTTGGGTACTTCTCAACCGCAGCGAAGTGATCAGCATCGACTCGGGAGGGGTTCCTTATCCGCTCTTCGTGCTCGCGGGCACCATCCTGTTCGGCGCATTCAATTCCTCGGTGATGGCGACAATGGGAGTGGTGGGCCAAGCGGGCGGGATGCTGGCAAAGGTGAATTTTCCACACGAGTCCCTGGTGTACAACGCGTTGTTCAAGTCCCTGCTTGATGCCTTCGTGCCGGCCATCCTGCTGGTGCCGGGGCTGATCATGTACAAGATCCAGCCTTCAGCGACGATGCTGCTGTTTCCGCTGGCCTTGTGCGGGACGGTGCTGTTCGGACTTGCCTGCGGTTTGATCCTGGTGCCGATCGGCTCGCTCTACTCGGATGTGGGACGCGCGGTGCAGTTGGCGCTGCGCCTCAGCTTCTTCGTCACGCCGGTCATTTTCCCGCTGCCGCAGGAAGGACTGGCCCGCACCCTGATGTCGGCAAACCCGCTCTCGGCCCTGATCGTCAGCGGACGCTCCTGGCTCGCAGGTGCCGGCGAGATCCTGCCGGTCGCCTTCACGGTGGTGATGATCGGCTCGCTGCTGCTGGCATTGCTCGGACTGGTCATCTACAAGGTCGCGATGCCGCACCTGATCGAACGCCTCAGCTCATGAAGATTCTCGTCACCGGAGGAGCGGGCTTCATCGGGTCGAACCTGGTGCGGCTGCTCCTCGCCCGCGGACACCGGGTGCTGAATGTCGACAAGCTGACCTACGCGGGAAACCTGTCCTCGCTGCGCGAAATCGCCGACGACCCCGGCCACCGGTTCCTGCAGGCGGATATCTGCGACGAGAATGCGATGCGCGCGGCCTTCGCGGAGTTCGGGCCCGCTGCGGTGATGCACCTTGCGGCCGAGTCGCATGTGGACCGCTCGATCGACGGTCCCGCGGCTTTTGTGCGCACGAATGTGACGGGCACCTGCGTGCTGCTCGAGGCGGCCCGCGCATACCTTGCCGATCACGCGGACCTGCGCGCGCGCTTCCGCTTTCTGCATGTGTCCACCGACGAGGTGTTCGGCTCGCTGAGTGCGGACGATCCTCCTTTTTCCGAGACCACCCCCTACGCGCCGCACAGCCCCTACTCGGCGAGCAAGGCGGGATCCGACCACCTCGCCCGCGCGTGGCACGATACCTACGGGCTGCCGGTGCTGGTGACGAACTGCTCGAACAACTACGGACCCTTCCAGTTTCCGGAAAAACTGATCCCGGTGGTGATCCTCAAGGCTCTGCGCGGCGAGCCGGTGCCGGTCTACGGCGACGGCTCGAACATCCGGGACTGGCTCTTTGTCGAGGACCACGCGGAGGCTCTGCTGCGGGTACTGGAGCGCGGAACGCCGGGGGAAACCTACAACATCGGCGGAAACAACGAGATGCGAAATATCGATCTGGTCCGGCTGCTCTGCCGCCTGGTGGACGAGGAACGCGATGCCGCGGGCCTGCCCGCCGCGCCCGGCACCGCACCGGCGGAGTCCTTGATCACTTTCGTCAAGGACCGCCCGGGCCACGACCAACGCTATGCGATGAACGCATCGAAGATCCGCCGCGATCTGGATTGGTCGCCTCTCCAGGACCGGGAATCCGGCTTCCGCCGCACGGTGCAATGGTACCTGCACCACCGCATCTGGTGGGAGGAAATCCTCGGCGGGGGATACCGCTTGGAACGACTCGGCGCGGCCCCGGTGACTCGGGCGGTATGAGGAATGCCGCACCCCGAAGAACCCCATCGCACCCGACTCATGAACCACGGCACCCCGCGCGGCATCGTTCTCGCCGGAGGCGCGGGCACGCGGCTCTACCCGAGCACGATCGCTGTCAGCAAGCAACTGCTGCCGGTCTACGACAAGCCGATGGTCTACCATCCGCTGTCGGTACTGATGCTTTCGGGCATTCGCAAAATTCTGATCATTTCCACGCCGGATGATTTGCCGCTGTTCCGCCGCCTGCTTGGCGATGGCTCGCGCTACGGCCTGCGCCTCGACTATGCGGTCCAGCCCGCGCCCGACGGCCTCGCACAGGCCTTTCTGATCGGCGAGGAGTTCTTGGCCGGAGACTCCTGCGCTCTGGTTCTCGGCGACAACCTGTTCTTCGGTGAAGGCTTTTCCGCCAAGCTCCGCAGCGCGGTGTCCCGGCCCCGCGGGGCGACGGTATTCGCCTACGAGGTAAAGGACCCGGAGCGCTTCGGCGTGGTGGAGTTCGATGCAGCGGGCAAAGCGGTGTCGATCGAGGAAAAGCCCGCCAAACCCCGCTCGCGCCATGCGGTGACGGGTCTGTACTTCTACGATGCGGATGTGGTGGGAATTGCCAAAGAAGTAAAACCCTCGGCACGCGGGGAACTGGAGATCACATCGGTGAACCAAGCCTATCTCGACCGCGGCGACCTCCATGTGGAGCTGCTCGGCCGCGGCCACGCGTGGCTGGATACCGGTACCCACGAGTCGCTGCTGGAAGCCTCGCAGTTCGTGCGCACGATCGAATACCATCAGGGATTCAAGGTGGCCTGCCTCGAGGAAATCGCATGGCGCAAGGGCTGGATCGATGCGGCGCAGGTCGAGCAGGCGGCCGCCGCGCTCGGCAGCAGTTCCTACGCGGCCTACCTGCGTGGATTGCTGCGCGCCACCGAGGGTCCAGATCGCGCGCCGGGCGTCCCTTGATCGCGTGCCTTGGCATGCGAGGGAAAGCCATGAGACGATGGCCGGCCGCCTGAAACAAAGGAAACAGCAATGAAAGTGATCGTACTGGGAGCCTCAGGCTATGTCGGCGCTGCCTTCGCGCAAGGACTGCGCGAGGCGGGACTGCCCTTTCTGCCTCTCTCGCGCGCGGAGACGGATGGCTACCACCCGAAGGAACTGCTGCGCGCGATCCGCTCGTCGGGCGCGAGCTTCCTGATCAACGCGGCGGGCTACACCGGCAAGCCGAATGTGGATGCCTGCGAATCGCGCAAGGCGGAATGCCTTGATGGCAACGCGGTTTTGCCGGGCAAGATCCGCGCGGCCTGCGAAGAAGCGGGAATCCGCTGGGGTCAGGTGAGTTCCGGCTGCATCTACAGCGGCCGCCGCGCGGACGGCAAAGGCTTCCGCGAGGACGACCCCCCGAACTTCTCATTCCGCAACGGTCCCTGCTCGTTTTACTCGGGAAGCAAGGCGCTCGGCGAGGAAGTGCTCGCGGACGCCCGGGATTGCTACATCTGGCGCCTGCGCATCCCCTTCGACCACCATGACGGTCCGCGCAACTACCTCTCGAAACTGCTCCGCTACGAACGGCTCTTCGATGCGGAAAACTCCATCTCCCACCTCGGCGATTTCGTGAAGAGCTGCCTGCGCTGCATCGAGGGGAAGGTGCCGCCGGGAATCTACAACCTCACCAACCCGGGCGCCGTCACCACCCGCCATGTCGCCGGATTGCTCGCCGAGCGCATCGCGCCGGACAAAGAGTTCCGCTTCTTCGACGACGAAGCCGACTTCATGGACAACCCCGGCCGCACCTGGCGCTCGAACTGCGTGATGGACACTTCCAAAGCCGAAGCCGCCGGCATCGCCATGCGCCCCGTAGAAGACGCCCTCGCCGATGCGGTCGGAAATTTTGGGAAAAGTTGAGGCTTGGTTCCTTGTTCTTTGTTCTTTGTTGAGCTGAAAAGCCTAACAGTCCTCTAACCTCTAGCCTCTAGCTTCTTCTCCCCTTCTGTGACCTTTGCGTTCTATGTGGTTAACCCTCTTCCAAAGAATTAGAAACCGCGAATGACGCGAATGAAGACGAATGGGCTTCTTTATTGAGCCTGCGAGGTCCAAAGGTCTATTCAGGCGCTCTTCCTAACCTTTGCGACCTCTGCGTTCTTTGTGGTTAACCCTCTTTCAATGAATGGCAAATTCAAAGTTCTAAGGAATAATTTGTAGCGGAAAAAATGAGGATCACTCA
>CAZMUK010000036.1:0-24465 GCA_964569415.1 uncultured Luteolibacter sp.
TACCTCTCGCGCTGCCAGTTCCTCCTGCAGCAGGGCCGCCCGGCAAACGATGTGCTGTACTTCGTCGGTGAGGATGTCCCGAACCGCATTAGCTGGCGCAACGAACTGCAGCCCGCGCTTCCGCAAGGCCATGACTTCGACGGCTGCGACACCCGTGCCCTGATGGAGGCAAGCGTGAAGGACGGGCGCATCGTGCTGCCGGGCGGTGCGGAGTACCGCGTGCTGCTGCTGCCCGCCTCGGACACGATGCGTCCGGCGGTGCTGCGCAAGATCGGGCAACTGGCCGATGCCGGTGCAGTCGTGATCGGTCGGAGGCCGACTCGTTCGCCGAGTCTTGTCGATCTCGGCGAAGGGGACGCGGAGTTGCGCCGGCTTGTCGCCGCACTCTGGGACGGCGGTGCACCGAAACTGCGCGACGAGACCTCGTTCGAGGATTGTTTCCGCCGCATTGGGCTGCATCCCGCCTTCGAGTGGAGATCCGCGGAACCGAAGGCGTCGGTCCTCTTCATCCGCCGGACGCTCGGCGACGGGGAGCTGTACTTCCTGTCGAATCAGCGCGGCGAGACGGCCGATGGCGAAGCGGTGTTCCGCATCGCGGGGCGCCTCCCGGAATGGTGGGATCCGGCCACCGGAGAGCGCAGGGATTTGCCGCAATACCGAATCGCCGACGGTCGGACCCATGTGCCGCTGCGACTCGATCCGCACGGATCGGGCTTCGTCGTGTTCCGCAAAAAGGCGGCGGAACCATCCGCGGCGGGGAAGGGGAGCAACCGCCCGGTGTTCCGGCCCGTGCAGGAGCTGGCCGGATCATGGGAAGTGTCCTTCCCGAAGGGCCTTGGCGCACCGGAATCGGCCATCTTCGACACTCTTGCCTCCTACACCGCCCGCCCGGAGGAAGGCATCCGCCACTTCTCCGGTACCGCCACCTACCGCAAGACCTTCCGTTTCGACGGCAATACCGATCCGCCCGGAGAAAACCTCATCCTCGATCTCGGCAAGGTGGATGTGATTGCGGAGGTGGAACTCAACGGCACCGATCTCGGCATCCTTTGGAAGCCGCCCTTCCGCGTTCCTGTCGGCACTGCCCTGAAGCAGGGAGAAAACCACATCGTGGTGCGGGTCACCAATCCTTGGCGCAACCGCCTCATCGGCGACGCGGCCCTGCCGGACGACGATGTCGATTGGAGGGAACATGGCCACAAGGGTAGCGCCGTGCATCGCCGCACGGATGTGTTTCCCCGCTCGTGGCCGGCATGGCTGCTGCAAGGCAAGCCGCGTCCAAGCGGACGCATCGCCTTCTGCGCGCGCAAACAGGTATACGACCCGGAGGAAGAGCCCGCTTCCTCCGGCCTGCTCGGACCGGTGACGCTGCAAGGACTGCAGGCCCCGTAAGCCTTCCGGAAAGGCGGTGGTGGCCGATCTTCCGTCGGCGGAGGAAACCTTTCCGGCCTCCCGCGGCACCGGGAGACGAAGCGAGGAGCAAACCGGCAGCCTGTGTTCGCCGCCCCTTCCGTCACAGGAAGATCCGGAGAAGGAGGATCGCGGCGGTGTTGTGAATCGCGTGCTGGGCAGCGGTCATCAGGAATGCCATTCCCGTGGAACGCCTCGGCCAGTGGGTGTAGGTGAAGGCAAGGTAGAAGCCTCCGACGATGCCCGCCGCAATCCCGGTCGACGGGCTCACCAGGAAATGAAGCAGGGCAAAGGGGTGGCAAGACCGGATCCCGGGTGGCGGAGAGTCGCCGAAAGATCATCGGGCGGCAAGCGTATCCCATCCTCCGATGCGCCAATTTTTCCTTGTTTTTCCAGCGTTTTTGTTGTCGTGCTTCGCTGCGTTTGCAGCTCCGGCAGCGGGCTCCGCCTCCCGGCCCAACATCGTCATCCTCTACGCCGACGACATGGGCTACGGCGATCTCGGGGCGAACAATCCGCAATCGAAAATCCCCACGCCTCATCTCGACCGCCTTGCGGCGCAGGGGATGCGCTTCACCGACGGGCACAGTTCCTCGGGTGTCTGCACCCCCAGTCGCTATGCCTTGCTCACCGGGCGGTTCCACTGGCGGAAGTTTCACAACATTGTCGATTCCTTCGGTCCTCCGGTCTTCGATGCCAGGGAAGAGACCCTTGCCGGGATGCTCAAGGGCAAGGGCTACCGCACTGCTTGCTTCGGGAAATGGCATCTGGGCTGGGATTGGGACGGGATCCGCAAGCCCGGCACGATGCCGGAGACCGACCCGAAGACGGGCAGGAAGGTCTTCACTTCCGACTGCTTCGATTGGGGGAAACCGCTTTCCGGGGGTCCGCTATCGCGTGGCTTCGACACCTACTTCGGCGACGATGTCCCGAACTTCCCGCCCTATGCATGGTTTGAAAACGACCGGATCATCACCCGGCCGACGAGGATGTTGGAGCTCACGATCATGCCAAACGAAGGTGAAATGGGGACCCGCCCGGGGCCGATGACCCCCGAATGGGATTTCGAGGCGGTCGTGCCGCGCATCACCGAGAGGGCCGTGGAATGGATCGGGGGCCGGCGCGGAAAAGCCGATCCCTTCTTCCTCTATGTGCCCTTCAACTCGCCGCACGAGCCGATCCTGCCGACGAAGGAATTCACCGACACCTCGAAAGCGGGTCCCTACGGTGATTTCGTCGTGCAGACGGATGCCGAGGCCGGGCGGATCCTGCGCGCTCTCGAGGAGAACGGATTCGCGGACAACACTCTCGTCGTCTTTTCCTCCGACAACGGCCCGGAAAAGTATGCCTATCCGCGCATCCGCAAGCACGGCCACCGCAGTGCCGGACCGCTGCGCGGAGTAAAGCGCGATCTCTACGAGGGCGGTCACCGCGTGCCCTTCCTCGTCAAGTGGCCGGGCAAGGTGAAGCCGGGATCCGTGAGCGATGCGTTGGTCAGCCAGGTCGATCTTTTCGCCACCATCGCCGCAGTCGTCGGCCGCGAACTGTCCCGCGACATCGCGGAGGACAGCCACAACCTGCTCCCCTTGTTGGAAGGAAAAGGCCCCGGCCCGCGTCGCAGCATCGTCCACAACACCCTTCCCGATGCGTATGCGGTGCGCGACGGGGATTGGGTTCTCATCGCGGGCAAGAGCGGAGCACATATCCCGCCACCGCCCTCGTTCGAAAAGGAAAACGGCTACTCCGCCGACACGCATCCCGGCGAGCTGTACAACCTTCGCGAGGACCTGGCCCAGAAGAACAATCTCTACGCGAAGCACCCGGAGAAAGTGAAGGAACTCACCCGACTTCTGCAATCGATCCGGGCCAAGGGTCAGGTGCGGTGATGCGGGAGGGCGGGTACGCAGAGGCTCGCGGAGGGAAGTTTGCGGCCGCGGTTGCAGTTCCCTGTTTGCCGGGGATATCGGCAGTCCGGCCTTGACATCGTGCGGTGCGGAGGAAACCTGTCCATAGGTGAAGGCGGTTGTTTCATCGCTGCTGCTGCTGTGCTTCGGGGCTCTGCTTCCCGCGGCAGCCATGCCCGTCCGGATCTGCCTCCTGCATCCCGAGGAGCGCACCGAGGATTGCTGCGGGGAATGCCCGGATCCCGGGCCGGACGGCGATCGGCAACCGGCGTGCTGCAAGGACCGTGAGGTTCTTCCGGACTCTTCGTCGCCGGGCGGAAGTCTGCAGATCCCCCCTTTCTCCGGCCATGTGGTTCCCTTTGCGCCGTGCGCTCCGCCTGCTTCGCCCGAGTCGATCCTGCCGGCGCTCTCCTTTGTTTTCCCCAGGACCGGCATCGGTCCGCCCACGGCCCGTCTTGCCGTGCTGGCAATCTGGAGGATCTGATCCCGTCGCCGGACATGCTTGCGGCGTGGCACGATTATGCCCGCGACTGCCCTCGCGAAAGAGGGCTGCTTTCCGTCCTTCGTTTTCCTGTTTCCCGTGACCCCATCCTCCGAACTCGACACACTCGTCTCCCGCGATCGCAATTCTGCGGAGCCGCGTCGGCGCCTACCCGCATGGTCGGTCCCGGCAGCAATCATCGCCGGCTTCGGCATTCTGTTCCTTTTGCTTTTCGGTGATCGTCTTCTGCCGGCCCCCGAGGTTGCGGTGACTCCCGCCATCGCCACGCCTGCCGAAGCCGGGTCCGCCTCCGATCCCGGTCAAGCGGTCGGCGCGGGCCGTGTGCCGCAGGGCAAGGTATTGTTCCAAGCCAGCGGGTGGATCGAGCCCGCCCCGTTGCCGATCAAGGCCACCGCGCTGATCGACGGCGTGATCGGAAAGGTCCATGTGCTGCCGGGCGAGGATGTGAAGGAGGGGCAACTGCTGGCCACCCTCATCGAGGATGATACGAAGCTCGCGCTTGCCGCAGCCGAGCAGAGGCGCCTCACGGCGGAGTCTGCGCTGGGCGCGCACCTCGCGGGGATCGAGGCAGCGGAACGAAAGGTGGACGGCCTCGAGGCCGAGCTTGCCGCGGCCACGGCGCGGCGGGCGGAGGCCGAGGACCGCGCGATCCGCATGGAGCGCCTGCCCGCGGGCTCGGTGCCGCAGGCTGATGTTGTTTCGGCCCGGCTCAACCACGAACGGGAGATCGCGCAAACCGAGTCGGCCGCCGCCGCAGTCGGGCAGATGCGTTCCGAGGTCGCCCGACTGCGGGCGGAGACCGGCGTCAGGCGCGGGGAGTTGGAGGCGGCAAAGGTCGGAGTGGGGCAAGCCGGGCTGGCGCAGCACCGCACGAGGATCCTTTCCCCCACCGACGGTCGCATCCTCCGCTTGCTGGCCGCACCGGGCGAGAAGAAGTTGTTTTCGAGCGACGATCCCGACAGTGCGACGGTCGCGATCCTCTATCGGCCGCGCGAGCTGCAGGTGCGTGTCGATGTTCCGCTTGCCGATGCCGCCGGGCTTGGATCGGGCGTGCCGGTTCGCATTCATTGCTCCCTGCTGCCGGACAAGGTCTTCCGGGGCGAGGTGACCCGCATCATCGGCGAGGCCGATCTTCGGCGCAACACGCTGCAGGCCAAGGTGAGCATCACGGATCCCGAGGACCGGTTGCGGCCGGAGATGCTTTGCCGCGTCGAGTTCCTCGAAGGAGGGACGGTGCAGGCCGGAGGCGGGCAGGCAGGTTCCGCGGACCTCGCCGTATGGATCCCGCGCCCGGCGCTTGTCGGCGACGCCGTATGGGTATGCGATCCGGAAACGCGAAGGGTCGCCAAACGCGGCATCACCCCGTCCGGTGAAGTCCGCGACGACCATGTCCGGGTCGGCGGAGGACTCCGCCCCGGTGAGTGGGTAGTGGTTTCCCCGCGCGACCTGCGCGACGGCATGCGCGTGAACCCGATGCTTTCCCCATGACGAGCGAACCCATGATTGAATGCCGTGGCATCACCAAAAGCTACCGCAAGGGCAGCAGCACGGTCACGCCGCTCGAAGCCCTCGACCTGACCGTCGCCAAGGGCGAGTTTCTGGCCCTGATGGGACCCTCGGGTTCGGGCAAGACGACCTTGCTCAACCTGCTGTGCGGCATCGATTCGCCGAGCTCCGGTTCGCTTGTCATCGCCGGAGCGGACATTTCCCGGATGTCGCGCCGCGACCTCACCCGCTGGCGCGCGGGGCATGTGGGCTGCATCTTCCAGCTCTATCACCTCGTGCCGGTGCTCACCGCCTTCGAGAATGTCGAGCTGCCGCTGCTGCTGGGAGGATCGGGCAGGAAAGAGCGCCATGCCAAGGTGCGTGCCGCACTTGAATTGGTGGGGCTCTCCGACCGCATGCACCACACTCCTGCGGAACTTTCGGGAGGTCAGGAACAACGGGTGGCCATCGCCCGGGCGATCGTGGCCGATCCCCCGCTTCTGGTAGCCGACGAGCCCACCGGCGATCTCGATCGCGAATCCGCTGCCCGCATCCTCGGCCTGTTGCGCGAGCTGGTGGTCGTACACCGCAAGACGGTCGTCATGGTCACCCACGATCCCAAGGCAGCTGCCGCGGCGGACCGCACGCTGCACCTCGAGAAGGGAACCCTCCTCGAAGCCGCCGGATGAATGCTCTCCTCAATCTCCTCCGCCTTTCCTGGGTGCAGCTGGTGCGGCACCGCGTGCGGTCCTTGCTGACCGTTCTGGGCGTGGCCTCGGGTATGTTTCTCTTCACCGCCGTGGAGACGCTCCAGCGCTCGCTGTCCGCGGCGACCGAATCCACCGCGGCCGACACCCTGCTGGTGGTTTACCGTGAAAACCGGTTCTGTCCATCGGCCAGTCGTTTGCCCGAGCACTACGCCGACCAGATCCGGCGCATCGGAGGAGTGCGGGAAGTGGTGCCTGTCCAGATCGTAGTGAACAACTGCGGCGCTTCGCTCGATGTCGTCACTTACCGCGGCGTACCCTCGGAGCTGCTGCGGCGTTTCGCCCCGGAGATCGAGATCGTCGCCGGCAGCGAGGAGGCCTGGCAAGCGCGGGACGACGGAGCGTTGGTCGGCGAGGTGTTTGCAAGGCGCCGCAGGCTCGCGCCCGGTGACCGCTTCGATGCCGCGGGCATCACGGTGACGGTCTCGGGGATCATCCGGTCGCCTTTCGCCCAGGACAACAATGTGGCCTATGTGAAGCTCCCTTTCCTGCAGCAGGCATCGCGGGCCGGCCTCGGCACGGTCACCCAGTTCAATGTGCGCGTCGACTCGTCGGCCGACCTGGAACCGGTCGCTGAGCGCATCGACAACCTGTTCCGCTCGGCGCGGGAACCCACCGACACGCGCCCGGAGAAGGCGTTCTTCGCCGAGACGGCGGGACAATTGGTCGAGCTGGTTTCCTTCACCCGCTGGCTCGGCCTCGCTGCGGTGCTTGCGGTGGCCGGATTGGTGGCCAATGCCTTGTTGCTCGTCGTGCGAGGCCGGGTACGGGAAAACGCGGTGCTGCGCGCCATCGGGTATCCCGGAAGGGCCATCGCCTTGCTCGTGACGGGTGAAGGGGCCATGCTCGGCCTCGCGGGCGGGGTGGTCGGAACGGGCCTGGCCGCGGCGTTCCTCCGCTGGCAGAGCTTCACCTTGGGGAACGAGGGACAGACCCTTGCCATCCGGCCCGACCTTGTGGTGGTCGCTGTCGGTATCGTTGCCGCGCTTCTGCTCGGAACGGGCGCATCCCTGTGGCCGGCGTGGCAGGCCGTGAGACAACCGGTGGTCAAAAGCCTGCGGAGCTGACATGCTGCCCTTCTCGTATGCCGTCCGGAACCTCTTGCGCAGCCCCGCGCGGTTGCTGCAGACCGTCGGCGGCAGCGCGCTGGTCGTCCTCCTCGTGATGGCGGCAGTGGCGGTCAACGGCGGAATGGAGCGCGTCCTCGCCGCCTCGGGATCGGAGAACAATGTGATTCTGATCGGCGCGGGCTCGGAGGAGAGCATCGAGCGCAGCGAGATCCCCGCAAACACACCGGGCATCGCGGGAGCGGGCATCCCCGGGATCAGTGAACGGCTCGGCATGCGCGCGGTCTCCGGGCAAATCCATGCGATGACTCATGTGGATCCGGGCGACGGCCGCAAGGCGCAGGCCCTGCTGCGGGGTGTCACGCCCGAGGCACTGCGGGTCCATCCGGAGGTGCGCCTGACGCAAGGTGCCTTCCCGCGGTCGGGCGAAGTGATGGCCGGCCGCCTCGCCTGGCGGAAACTCGGGCTGGCCCCCGACCGCCTGAAGCCGGGCGAAGAGCTGGTGGTCGATGCAAGGAGCTTCGTCGTTTCCGGAGTTTTCGCCGCCCCGGGCACTGTCTTGGAATCCGAGCTATGGATCCCGCTCGGCGATCTGGGAGTGCTGTCGAAACGCGACACGCTTTCGTGCGTCATTATCCGCGTCGACGATCCCGCGGATTTTCAGGAGGCCGATCTTTTTGCCAAGCAGCGGACGGACCTCGAGCTGTCGGCATTGAGGGAAAGCGATTATTATGCCCGGCTCGCACTGTTCTTCCGTCCTCTGCGGGTGATGACATGGATCACCGTCTCATTGATCGGCGCTGCCGCCCTGTTCGGGGGTATCAACACCCTCTATGCGGCCTTTGCGGTGCGCATCCGCGAGATGGCCACGCTGCAGGCGATCGGATTCGGCAGAGGAGCACTGTTGCTGAGTTTGGTTCAGGAAAGCGTGCTCGCCTGCCTGAGCGGCACTCTGCTTGCCGCGGTCCTCGCCCTGCTGCTCCTCGACGGGCGCACGGTGCCCTTTTCCATCGGGTTTTTTCCGATCGAGATCGGCCCCTCCGCTGCTTTCGCAGGCATCGTCACCGGGATCCTCCTCGGACTCTTCGGAGCGGTTCCGCCCGCAGTGCGCTGCCTCGGCCCCTCTCTGCCCACGGCCCTCCGGATGCATTGAAACCACCAAACCAAACCACCAAACCGAAATGAAACCGATCCGCTGCCTCGCAATTCCGCTGCTGCTGCTTACCGCCTGTGAAAAGGGCGGACAAGCACCGCCCGCCGCCTCCTCGGTGCTTGCGCCCGAGGACCGGGCCTTGCTCGAATCCGTCTTGAAGGCCGAACCCGCCGCCGACCCCAAGGAGATCCGCGAACTCAAGGCCACCGCCAAACCCGGCGATACCATCACCCTCCGCGGCCGCATCATGGGCAATGTAAGTCCCTTCGTCGAGGGACGGGCCGCATTCATCGTGGCCGACCCCTCGCTGATCGCGGCCTGCAGCGACAAGCCTGGCGATTCCTGCGAGACTCCGTGGGACGCCTGCTGCAGCAGTCCCGAGGACAAGAAGAAGGCGATCGCCACCGTCCGCATCGTCGATGCGCGGGGCCGTGTGCTCGCGCAACCCATCGAGGGAAGTGGCGGCATTGCCAAACTCGCGACCGTGACCGTCAGCGGAAAGGTCGCCGAAGGATCGGGCGGGGAGGTGCTGATCATCGACGCCGCCGCGATCCGCGCACAGCCCTGAGGAAACGGCATCCGCCCCGGATCGGCCGCCTTCCCGCGGACCTTCCCTTCGGCACCGCCCTCCTCCCCGGCGGGATCGGGACATCCGTGCTGCGCCCCGAAAGAACCGGCACGGGTGCCGCGTAGGCGGTTCATGAGGGATTTTTCCGCAACAATCTTGCACAGGTTCCGCGCGGTCCTGTGGTCGGCATCCTGTCTCGCCGCTTCGGCGGTTTTCGCTTCCGCCCAGCCGTACCGTCCCGATTGGGAGTCGCTGGACAAGCGGCCGACCCCGGCATGGTTCGAGGATGCGAAGTTCGGGATCTTCATCCACTGGGGTGTGTATTCGGTCCCGGCCTGGGCAGCGCGTGGCGAGTACGCGGAATGGTACTGGCAGAAGATGGCCGACAAGAAGCCCGGCAACCCGTGGTGGGAGTTTCACCGCAGGAACTTCGGCGCCGATTTCGAGTATCCGCAATTCGCCCCGCAGTTTCGCGCCGAATTGTTCGATCCCGAACAATGGGTGGACCTCTTCGTGAAGTCGGGCGCGAAGTATGTGGTCCCCACCACCAAGCATCACGACGGATTCGCGCTCTGGCCGAGTGCGGAGGCAAGCCGCTCGTGGAATCGTCCGTGGAACTCGGTGGAGGTCGGTCCGAAGCGCGACCTGATCGGTGACCTGGAAAAAGCGACCCGCGCGCGGGGACTGAAATTCGGCATCTACTACTCGCTCTACGAATGGTTCCATCCGCTCTGGCTCGGGGACCGCAAGCGCTATGTGGCCGAGCACATGATGCCGCAGTTCAAGGATGTCGTCACCCGCTACCGGCCCTCGCTGATCTTCTCCGACGGCGAGTGGGACATACCGGCGAAGGACTGGCGCAGCGAGGAACTGCTCGCCTGGTTGTTCAACGAGTCGCCCTGCCGCGACGATGTCGTCGTCAACGACCGCTGGGGCAAGGGAACCCGGCACCGGCACGGCGGCTACCACACGACCGAGTACACCGCGGGTCTGATCGGCACCGACCATCCCTGGGAGGAAAGCCGCGGCATGGCCGCATCCTACGGCCTCAGCCGCGCAGAGCGCGCCACCGACTACAAGTCCTCGCGCGAACTGATCCTGTTGCTGGTCGACATCGTGAGTCGCGGCGGGAATCTCCTGCTCGACATCGGCCCGGCGGCCGACGGCACCATCCCGCCGCTGATGGAGGAACGCCTGCTCGACATCGGTGCCTGGCTCAAGGTGAACGGCGAGGCCATCTACGGCACGCGCCCCGCAGCGCGTCCCTGCCAGTGGACCGAGGGCAGTCTCCCGCAGCAGAAATACGGGGAACACGGAGACCGGGTGAAGTACGAGTTGCTCGAACAGGTCGGCCAGACGCCGCTGGAGGGCAAGGCACGCAAGCAGTTGTTCTTCACGAGCAAGGGCGAGGACCTCTATGCCGTCTCGGTCGGGTGGCCGGTGGGTGATCTGGTCGTGCGGGATGCGGAGATCAGCCCCGGCACGGCCGTCACCCTGCTCGGTCACCCCGGCACCCTGCGCCGCCGAATGGAGGGGAACTCGCTCGTCGTCACGCCGCCCGTTCTCTCCCCCGACGGCGCGCCGAGCCTTCATGCCCATGTCTTCCGCATCACCGGTGCGCGCCTGAAGGCAAAGGCCGGGCCTCGCTGATCGGAACGCCCTGCCACGCCGATGCGCCGGGAATCGTCCGCCATGAAACCATTGTCCGCCCTTGCGATGCTGCTCGCCGCGGCCTTGCTTTCTTCCTGCGCGCCGTCTCCTCCGTCTCCGAATGTCCTGCTGGTCGTGGCCGACGACTGGAGTGCCGATCATGCCGGCTCCTATGGTTGCCGCTGGGTGAAGACTCCGAATTTCGACAGGATCGCTTCGCGCGGTCTTCTTTTCGAGAATGCCTTCACTCCGGTCGCCAAGTGTGCCCCCTCGCGCGCCGCACTTCTCACCGGCCGCAACCCCTGGCAACTCGGTGCCGCCGCGAATCACGCCTGCTTTTTCCCCATGGAATTCACCTCGATGTTCGAGGCCTTTTCCAAGCAGGGATGGTCGGCGGGATTCACCGGGAAAGGATGGTCGCCCGGTGTGGCGCTCGACCGCAGGGGAAGCCCGCGCAACCTCACCGGCAGGTCCTTTCAGAAGCGCTCCCTGAAGGCCCCCACCTCCGGGATTGACGGCAACGATTACGCCGGGAATCTCTCCGACTTCCTCGACCAGGCCGCACCCGGCAGGCCGTGGATCTTCTGGATGGGCATCCACGAACCGCACCGTGGGTACGAGCGGGGCTCCGGCATCGCCAAGGGAGGAAAGCGGCTTTCGGATCCCGACCGCGTCCCCTCCTACTGGCCGGACACGCGGACCGTGCGCTCCGACATGCTTGATTACGCCATGGAGGTGGAGCACTTCGATGCCCAGCTCGGGCGCGCAGTCCGCGAACTGGAGAAGCGGGGGCAACTCGACAACACGCTCGTGGTCATCACCTCGGACAACGGCATGCCCTTTCCGCGGGTGAAGGGGCAGACCTTCCTGCACTCGAACAGGATGCCGCTGGCGATCATGTGGCCCGCCGGGCTGAGCCAACCGGGGCGGCGGGTGCGCGAGTTCGTGAGCTTCGTCGACATCGCCCCGACGGTCGCCGGCCTTGCGGGCATTCCGTGGTGGAGGCTCGGCATGGCGGCTCCCGCGGGACGCAGTCTCGAGGACATCATCCGTGCCTCGCCCCCGGCATCGGGTCCTGCGCGCGACCATGTATTGCTCGGAAAGGAGCGCAACGATCCCGGCCGGCCAGGAGATGCAGGATATCCCTCGCGCGGCATCGTGAGCAACGGCATGCTCTATGTGCGCAATTACGCTCCCGAACGCTGGCCTTCCTGCAATCCCGAGACCGGCTACCTCGACACCGACGGCGGTCCGACCAAGTCCGCGATCCTGCAAGCCCGCCGCGCCGAGGGATCCAACCGGCATTGGACGGCCTGCTTCGGCAAACGCCCGGCGGAGGAACTCTACGATCTGCAGCGCGATCCCGACTGCATGAGGAACCTCGCTTCCGAACCCGCGCTTCGCGAAACCAAGGAGGGCATGGAACGGGACATGGTTGCGGAACTCAGGTTGCAGGGTGACCCGCGCATGTTCGGGCGCGGATCCGCGCTGGAGAAGCATCCCTTCGCCCTGGAGAAGTTCCGCAATTTCCACGAACGGCACATGAAGGGGGAACAGCTCCGCCCGGGCTGGGTTTCCCCGACCGACTTCGAAAGCGGTCCCTTGGACTGAACGCTCCCAGACCCACGAGGGCCGCGGCATCACGGAATCCGGACTGCGACAGAAATCCGCCGACCCTCCCGTACCCGCACCCGATGAAGGCCACATTGTTTTCCATCGCCATTTCCTGTCCCGTGCTGTTCAGCGGCTTTTCCCCTGCGGCGGATGCCCCGGGACTCGTAAACGGCCATCCGCCCGACCTCAGGACCCTCGGAATCGGCGAGGCGGCTCCCGACTTCGAACTTCCGGGGATCGATGGCAAGACCCATCGGCTCGCCGACTTCAAGGGCGGCCCGGCACTGGTGGTGCTCTTCACCTCCAACCATTGCCCCACCTCGCACGGCATCGAGGAACGCCTGCAGCGTTTCTGGGAAGAGTACCGGGCCAAGGGCGTGAGACTGGTCGCGATCAATCCCAACCATCCCGACGGACTCTCCAAGGACGAGCTGGGCTACGGCGAGTTCGGGGATTCCTTCGAGGAGATGAAGCCCTACGCGCAAAGGAACGGATGGACCTTTCCCTATCTCTACGACGGCGACAAGCAGGCTGTCGCACGCGCGTACGGCTGCCTGGCCACGCCGCATGTGTTCGTCTTCGACAAGGACCTCGAACTCCGGTACCGTGGACGATTCGACGACTCGCGCTACCGCGATGCGGCCACCGTCAAGTCGCAGGACTGCCGCAACGCGGTCGATGCCATCCTCGCCGGCAAACCGGTTGCGGTGGAGATCACGCGGCCGATGGGTTGCTCGACGAAATGGCGCGAGAAGAAGCCGCTGCACGAGGCCAAGCATGCCTCGTGGGCCGCGCTTCCGGTGACGGTGGAAACCATCGACGCCGCAGGCGTGGCCGCGCTGCGCTCCAATGCGACCGGCAAGCACCGTCTGGTCAATGTGTGGGCCACCTGGTGTGCGCCCTGCGTGCGCGAGTTTTCCGACCTCGTGGAGCTCACGCACAAGTTCGGCATGCGCGACTTCGAGCTGATCACGATCAGTCTCGACAAGCAGGAGGACCTGCCGAGGGTGGAGGCATTCCTGAAGAAGCAATCCGCCGGCACCTTGCCGAGGATCCGGCAGGGCCTCGCGAAGGAGGGGCGCACGACCAACCACTATCTGTTCACCGGCAAGGATGACGAACTGGCGCAGGTGCTCGACAAGGACATGCCCGGGCCGATTCCCCACACCGTGCTCATCGCGCCCGGAGGGGAGATCGTGTACCGCTGCAACGGGGTCATCGACCCGCAGAAGGCCGCCACCGCCATCCTCGACCGGATGGACCGCTTCTACAGCCCGCCCGCGCGCTGAGAGCCGGCCGGCCGGATGCCCGGCTCAGGGCTTGCGCAGCAACTCGACCATCTTCTCCGCGACTCCGGCGGCGGATGCCGGATTCTGCCCGGTGACGAGATGGCCGCTTGACACGACTTTCTTCGCGAAATCGGCTGCGGCGAGGTGCTTCGCACCGCGTTCCTCGAGCTTGGAAGCAAGCAGGAACGGCACGATGTCCTTGAGCCCCACGGCACCTTCCTCGGAGTTGGTGAAGGCCGCGACCTCCTTGCCCGCGACGAGGTAGCTGCCGTCGGAGAGCTTCACATTCACCAGTGCCGCGGGTCCGTGGCACACGGCGCCGACCGGTGACTTCGCCTCGAAAAGATCGCGCGCGACACGCTGCACATCGGGATCGTCGGGAAAATCCCACATCGTGCCGTGTCCCCCCGAGAAAAACACCGCCGCGTAGGCCTTCGATTCGACAGCGGAGAGCTTCTTCGTGTCCGCGATCCTTGCGCGGAAGGCGGGATTCTTCCAGTAGCGCGCGTTCACCGGGTCCTTCAGGTCCAGGCCGTCCACGGGCGCCTCGCCGCCCTTGATCGATGCGAACTCGACCGCAAGCCCCGCCTTCTCGAACACCTCGAGCGGATGGGTGAGCTCGCTGAGGAAGAACCCGGTCTTCTTGCCGGTCTTGCCCAACTCCGCATGGCTGGTCAGCACGATGAGCACGGGCTTTCCCGCGGGACTTTCCGCGGCGGCGGTTGAGGATGCCGGCGCTGCCGCGAGCAGGCCGGCAAGGATCATGTGGGTTGCCTTCATGTGCCGACCTTACACCCATGGGCTTGCGGTGCAACCGTCTTCGCGGTCGGCAGGAACCGCCGGCACCTATCCGTCTTCCGGTTGCTTCGGCGTAGGGAGAGTGAGTTGCCAGAACTCGACATCCAGCCATTTCCCGAACTTGAATCCCGCCTCGCGGATCGTCCCGCAGTAACGGAATCCGGCGGCACGGTGAAGCCGGATGCTGGCAGGGTTGGCGGCATCGATGCCGCCAACGAGCAGATGCAGTCCGCGTAAAACGGCTTCTTTGACGAGGGCATCAAGCAGCACGCGCCCGATCCCCGCTCCGCGGAAACGGGAGTCGACATAGACCGAATGCTCGGCGGTGTACTTGTAGGCCGCGCCGCGGCGGAAGGGACCCCAGGTGGCGAAGCCGGCAAGTGTTCCGGCCTCGGGCTCGATGCCGAGGACGGGGATGTCCCCTTGCTGCCGCAGCACCCACCACTCGGCCATGTCCTGTTCGGACTTCGGACGGTACTCGTAGAGCGCGGTGGAGTTCAGGATCGCCTCGTTGTAGATCGAACGGATCGCCGGAAGGTGCGCTGATGAACAACGGATCACCGGATGGCGCTCAGGGACAATGTCGGAGTGCGGCATGGATTCGTCGGCGGCAGGAGGCTTTGGCCAGCCACCCGGAGGATGCGGTGGTCCCGCGGCCGCTGTAAAGCCGGGCTGGGCTCCCGGTCCCTGCACAAAACAACGGATTGTCCCCGAGGGAGGGCCACGGGGGCCTTGGGGAAAGAACGGATCACCCCGGCTCGTAGAGGGCGCAATGAACATGACCAACCGCCGCGCATTCCTCCGCAATGCCGTGGGGGCCCTCGCGGCACCCGCAATCGCCGGAGGATGCCGCAGGAAGGCCGGTGAGGAAACCCGCACACCGCAGGCACCGGCTCCTCCGCCGACCGACAGGATCCGGGTGGGCGTGATCGGTCTGGGCCCGCAGGGTTTCCGCAACTTATCCAATTTCCTCGCCAACAAGGACTTCCGCGTGGTGGCGGTCTGCGATGTCAACGGCGAGCGCCGGGCAAAGGGAGCCGCCAAGGTGAAGGAGGTCTACGGCGAGGCCTGCGCGGCATCGATCGATTTCCGCGCGATCATCGACGATCCCGCAGTGGACGCGGTGGTCATCTCGATCGGCGAGCGCTGGCATGCGCCGATGTCGATGATGGCGGCGCGCGCGGGCAAGGACATCTATTGCGAGAAGCCGGCGTGCCTCTCGATGGAGGAGCTCTATGCCCTGCGCGAAACGCTTCGCAGGCACAAGGTCGTTTACCAATGCGGCACCCAGCGGCGCAACCAGTGGGCCTACCGGTATGCGGCCGACCTCGCCCGCTCGGGCAGGCTCGGCAAGCTCCACACCCTCTACGCGCAGATCAGCAGGTTCGGGTGGAACTCCATGGTGCCTCCCGCCGAGCCCTTGCCTCCCCGCGAGAAGATGGATTGGGATCTCTGGCTGGGGCCGGCACCGGAATACGCGTACAACGCCGGACTTGCCGCCGGAAAATGGCGCAGGTTCCGTGGACTCAGCGGCTGCGGCATCGAGGAGATCGGCGCCCACGGCACCGACATCTGCCAGTTTGCACGCAATGCCGACGATACGCAGCCCGTGCTCTTCCGCCACACGCCGGAGGGCCTGGTGGCCGAGTATGCCGACGGAATCATCATGCCTTTCCGAACCCCGCCCAACGGAAACAAGTTCAAGCCGGTGTTCAGCGCGCGCTTCGACGGATCGGACGGCTGGTTCTATGTCGACGACGGCGGCAACATCGAAGCCTCCGACAAGTCCCTGGTGGCCGACTACCGCCAGGAGCGCACCGACCGTTGGCAGGATCTGCGCAACTGGACCGGTCATGTGGGCGACTTCGCCAAGGCGATCCGCGGCCGCACCGCCCCTGCCTCGAACATCGAGGTCACCACCCGTTCCATGTCGACCCTGCTGGTGGGGGCGATGGCCATCGAGACGGGAAAGGACATCCGTTGGGATCCGGTGAAGGAGACTTTTGTGGGCGAGACCCCGAAGTCGGAACTGCTCACCCGCTCCTACCGGGCACCTTGGGACGGGCTTGTGCCCTTGGACAAGCGCGCGTGAGAACCGCCGGGTTCGTCAGCGGGCGATCGGGTAGGTGAAGTCGTAAGTGCCCGAGCCTGCCTTCACCACGACATCGGGGCCGTCCTGCCGGGGATCGGAGAGACCATTTGCCTCGGCGAGCGATGTCGGGCCTTCGCGCACCTGCTCCAACCGGGCGCCGGGCAGACGCACGGTGGCGGTGGTGTTGGGGGGAATCTCGACGATGAGTCCGAAGGTCGTGCCGTCCTTGCGCCAGGCAGACGCGACGCGGCCGTAGGGGCTGAGATGCGACGCGCTTACGCGCGTGAAACCGCCGCCGGGCCTGGGTTGGATGAGGACATGCTTGTATCCGGGCGCCGCAGGATCGATCTCGATGCCGGCCATCACGCGGTACATCCATTCGCCGATCGCCCCGTAGGCGTAGTGGTTGAAGGAGTTCATCTTCTCGTTCTGGAAGGAGCCGTCGGGCTTGATGCCGTCCCAGCGCTCCCAGATCGTGGTGGCGCCTTTTTTGACCGGGTAGAGCCAACTCGGGTAGTCCTCGCGGTTGAGCAGCAGGTAGGCTTCGTCGAGGTAGCCGTGCCTGCTCAGCACATGGCAGAGATAGGGGGTCCCGAGGAAACCCGTGGTGAGGTGTCTGCGCGAGCGGACCTCCTCGGCGAGTCTGCGGGCCGCGGCATCCCGCAGCGGGCCGGGAGGCAGGAGGTCGAATTGGAGAGTGAGCGCGTAGGCGGTCTGGGTGTTCTCCCCGATGCGTCCCGTTTCGGTGACGAACTCGCGGCGGAACGCGGCCTTGATGCGCTCGAGCAGTTCGCCGTACTTCGCCGCGTCCGCGTCCTTGCCGAGCAAGCGCGCGGTGCGCTGCACGAGATCGGTGGAGTGCGCGAACATCGCGGTGGCGATCAGGTCCTTTCCGGTGGTGGCTCCCGGATAGTCGCCCTGCGCGCTGGCGAACGCCAACCAGTCGCCGTAGGTGAAGTCCTCGGACCAGATGAGATCCTCGCCCGCCCGCTTGCGGATGAATTCGACCCACGCGATCATCGACGGGTACTGGGTCTCGAGGATCCGGCGGTCGCCATAGCTCAGGTACATCGTCCACGGCACGATCGTGGCGACATCGCCCCAGCCGGCGGATCCCGATTGCGGGCGGTTTTGACTGTTCTGGAGGGTAAGCACATCCGGCACCACCCAGGGGACACTTCCGGAAGGGAGTTGGTCGGCAGCGACATCGCGCATCCATTTGGCGAAGAATCCCGAGACATCCATGTTGAAGGCCGCGGTCCGCGCGAAGGCTTGGGCGTCGCCGGTCCAGCCGAGGCGTTCGTCGCGTTGCGGGCAGTCGGTGGGGACATCGAGGAAATTCCCCTTCTGGCCCCACACGATGTTCCGGTGCAGTTGGTTGACGAGGGGCTTGGAGGTTTCGAAGGAGGAGGTCGGCGCCATCTCGGAATGCAGCACGACGCCGGTGAGATCGTCCGCATCCGGCATTCCGGGATAGCCGTCGATGGCGACATAGCGGAAACCCATGAAAGTGAAGCGAGGTTCGTAGGTTTCCGGCCCGCCGCCCTTGAGCGTATAGCGCACGGTTTGTTTCGCCATCCGCAGGTTGCTCGTGTAGAAGTTTCCATTGCCGTCGAGCACCTCGGCGTGGCGCAAGGTGATGGTGGTGCCCGCGGGGCCCCGCACCTTGAGGCGCACCCAGCCGACCATGTTTTGCCCCATGTCGGCGACGGTTTCGCCGGCGGGTGTCTTCCAGATCTTCACCGGCCTGAGTTCCTCGATCCTGCGGACAGGCGGAGCTGCGGATGCGACGAGACGGCTTTTTGGATGCGGCGCGGTCCGGACGGGTTTCCAATCGGAGTCATCATACCCGGGCGAGGACCAACCGGTTTTCTCCAACCTCGCGTCGTAGGTTTCTCCGTTGTAGATCTCCGCCATGCGGATCGGTCCGGTCGAGGACTTCCATTCCGCATCGCTGATGATCTCTTGCCGTTGTCCGTCGCGGCCGGTCGCGGAAAGTTGCACAAGCAGCGCGAGCTTTGTGCCGTAGGTGTTGCGCTTGCTTCGCCACGCCATATCGCCGCGGTACCAGCCGTTGCCGATGGTGACGCCGATCGCGTTGGTTCCCTTGCGCAACAGGGAGGTGATGTCGTAGGTCTGGTACTGAAGCCGCTTGCCGTAGCTGGTCCAGCCGGGGGTGAAGTATTGGTCGCCCACCCGTTTGCCGTTGATTTCCATTTCATAAAGGCCTTGGCAGGTGACATGGACGCGGGCATCGGTCACATCGTCCGGCAGGGTGAACTCGCGGCGCAGCATGTGCGCGGGCAGGGACAACCGGGGATCCTCGGCGACATCGTGTTCGATCCACTCCGCTTCCCAGTCGGATTCCTGCAGTAGTCCGGTTTCCCAGAACGCGGTGTTGCTCCAGTCCGAGAGGGAGCCCGCGGCATCGCGGATCCGCACGCGCCAGTGGAGGCGTTGCGAGGAGCCGGGAGCCGGTCCTCGGTAAGGCACCAGGACCGACTCCGTGGACTCGACGATTCCGGAGTCCCACAGGAGATCGCGCTCCTTTTCGAGTGTCCCGGGCGATGAGGCGACCTGAATGCGGTACGCGGTTTGCGCAATGCCGCGTCCCTTGCCCTCGATCCTCCAGCTGAGGCGAGGCTCCCGCGCATCGATGCCGATCGGGTTCGCCGCGTACTCGGTGCGCAGCGCGGTGACGGACGGAGCGGAGGGGACGGCGGATGCTCCCCGGCCCGCGCTTGTGAAGCAGGGAAGGAGCAGGGCGATTGCGAGCGAACGGAGGTGTTTCATTGGGGACTGGGAAGATGAAATACGGAGGGGACAGGATCCGGCGGAGCCTCGCGGCCGCACCGGCTTGCGCGGGTTTGTTCCGCAAATTCAGGCTTTGCCGTCGATGCTCCAGGGAGCACGGGGCTTGCGACCCATCATGGCCGTTGCCTCCGGGTCGCCGATGATCTCCTGTTTGACAGCGTCCCAAACGATTTTGCGGCCAAGCCTTGCGGCGATGGTGCCGAGATGGCCCGGTGTCTGCGAGCGATGGGCCACCTCCACCGGCGTGAGCGTGCGCTTGCCGCTCTTCACGCACTGGATGAATTCCAGCCAGTGCCCGGGGCTGACCGGCAATTGGTGGCGGAGCTTGCCTTCCTTCTCCAAACGCTGGATCTCGCGGATCCATGCCATGTTCGATGCGGCAATCGTGCTGCGGCTCACTTGCATCCAACCATCGGGTCCGATCCATTTCGTGCCATCGGGAATGTCGGCATGGCCGCCCGCGATCACCACCTCCACATTCGCCGGGTAGCGGCAGTCGACCCGGAATTTCGTGGCGGTGTTCCAGACTGCATTTTCGTCCGGAAAATCCGCATTGGCGGAAACCTCCGTCGGCCCCACCGCATCATCCGGACCGCAACCGAATTCGGAATTGGCCAATCCCCAGTGGGCGATGTCGAGATGGTGGCCCACCCAGTCGAGCAACTGCCCGCCGCCGGTGTTGGAATTCCAGCGCCAGTTTTTGTGGACGCGGCAGACATTGTAGGGAACCTCGCGGGCCGGACCGAGCCACATGTTGTAGTCGAGACCCGCGGGTGGAGCGCTGTCCGGCTGCTGGTTGCCGGTTTTCTGGAAATCCTTGTGACCTCCGGGGAGACCGACCTCGACGCGGGAGACTTTTCCCAAATATCCGTTTTGCACGACTTGTGCGGCCCAGCGGAAGCGACCTTGGCTGCGTTGCCACGAACCGGTCTGCCAGACGATCTTGCGTTTGGTCACTTCCTCCACCATGCGGATGCCCTCGTTGAGGTCGTGGGAGAGGGGCTTCTCGCAGAAGATGTGCTTGCCCGCATGCGCCGCAGCGATCGCCTGCACGGCATGCCAGTGGTCCGGGGTGGAAATGGCCACCGCATCGATGTCTTCGCGCGCGAGGATCTCGCGGAAATCGCGGTAGACCTTGCAGTCCTTGTTGCCGTAACGGGTGTTGACCATTTCGGCGGCCTTCTCGAGATGGACTTGCTCCACATCGCACACCGCCACCACCCGGCACTGCGGGATCCGGAGGAAGTTCTGCAGATTGATCGTGCCCTGCCATCCGATGCCGATGACCCCGAGTGTCACGGTTTCCGAAGGGGCCTCGCTGCCGGGGAGCCGACCGGGCAGGATGAAAGGAGCGGCCGCAGAGCCTGCGAGGAGGCGGAGGGCCCGGCGGCGGGTGAAATGAAGGCTCCCGCCCGCTGTGAAAGCGTCTTGATTCATGGCTCCGATACGAGGAGCGGCGGAGTCATCTGTCAAGTTCCCGGAGCCCACGGATGCCCGGTGCCGCGCATCGGGTCCCGCGATGCCCCGCTGGTGGCGGGGAGCCCCGGAGGACCCGAGACCCCGACCGGCCGCGTTTCGGGCCTTTCCGGATGGAGCGGGTCGTGTAAGATTTTCCCGATCCGACGGATAAAGGTGTATGCCGCGACAGATCCGGAAAAACCAGGAACCGGGCTCCGATCCATGGAGCACGGCCGCCGTGGCCCAAAACCGACAGTGGCTCACGGCATTCCTGCTATCGGTGACCGGCGCGCCTGATTCGGTGGATGACATGGTCCAAGAGGTGTTCCGCATCGCCCTCTCCAAGCGGGAGACCTTTCCCGCCGACGGCAATTTCGGCGGATGGCTGCGCGGCATCGCGCGCAATGTGGCGCTCCGCTTCGGCGAACGGCGCAAACGCGAGCTCCTTTTGTTCGAGGGCGATGCGCTCGACCAACTCGGCCATGCCGCCGCGAATGCTGCGGAGGCCGATGCCGATTCGGACGCGAACGAGCGACGCGTGTTCCTGCTCCGGCAATGCCTGCGCGAACTTTCAGATCGCGCGCGCACGATCATCGGAATGCGTTACGATGAAAAGATCCCGTCGGCACGGATCGCGCAAGTGCTCGGCATGGGGGTATCGGCGGTGGATGTGGCGCTTTTTCGCGCACGCGCCGCCCTCGCGGAATGCATTCGTGGAAAGGAGTCAATGCCATGAACCCGGTGGATCCGCGCGCCGCCGAACTGATGCAGCGTCATCTGGACGGAACCTGCACCCCACAGGAGACCCGGGAACTCAGCGCGCTGCTGAAGGATCGCCCCGATCTCGCCACAGAGCTTTTCGAGTCGGCGCGCGTCCATGGCTGGATGGGCGAGGCCCTCCCGCGTGCGGATGATCGCAAAGGTCGGCCGAAGCGCCGTCCGCGCCACGGCATCCCGTTCTGGATCGGATCCGTCGCCGCGGCTCTGGTGGCGGGCTTTTTCACGGTCGATGCCCTGAAGCGCCACCCGATGCCCGCCACAGCGAAGACTTCCACGCGTGCAGAGGAGAAAAAGTCACCGGATCAGGTCCCGGGAAAAGGCCAAGCAGGGCTTTCCGCGGATGATCCGGCAACATCGGCCGAGTTGCTGAAACGAAGCGTGGGAGCGGACGGGATTTTTGAAATGAGGACCGCGGATAGAGCCCGCAATCGGGCTTCGGCAGAGGCGGAGGCGCCAAGAAGTGAAGAAGCGTGGTCGTCGGGAAAACCGGCGATGGAGGATGCTGCCCGGCAGGCAGGCCCGGACCCCGCGGCACCCGAAAACTACGCCCGTCGAGGTCTTGGGTCGGCAGCGCAAGGACGAGGGGAGGGTGGCGGGATGAGCGCAGGTCCTCCAAGCGCATCCGTCCGAGGCGATGTTTCCGTCGAGGTTCGGAAAGCTGATGTGCTCGCCTTGGGATCGGATCGCGTGGCCGCGGAGCGGGAGACGCGCGGTGCGGCAGCCGCCCGCGAGTTTCTTCAAACACATCACGATCGGCTTGCGAGGAACGGCATTGGGCGGCATATCCAGCCGAAGGAGGTCTCAGACGGGAATATCCCGGGAGTAGGTGCTGCCAGTCGACCTGCGGGAAAGTTGGCCGCAGAGGGTAGGGGCGACTATGACGGCCAAGGAGTTGAGCAACTTTCGCAACCAGAGGCCGGACCGAATCTCGAGGAACTTGCGGTGGATGGAGACAAAGATCATTTCGCGAAGAAGGGTAAACAGTTGGCGGCCGACGAGAAACCCTCAGCGCCGGCCCTTGCGGATGCCGGGCTTCGTCTTTTGAACTCGCGCACCGATTCCGACGGAACATGGACCGGCAGGTTTGCCGTCGGTCAAGATGAATCCGTCCTTCTCGAAGTCCGCATCGGCATCGACTCGCAGGCCGAGGTAAGGGTTGTCACTCCCGATCCGGCGGAATGATTCCAATGCGTCCGGCCTCGAAGCGCACGACCTCCGAAACACTTGTGTTTCAGGGCTCGTGAAGGGTTTCCCTCATCGACCTGCGGTGAGCGCCTCCATGAGGTACGCCGATGGCCGGAAGTGCTCGATGAGCACCTCGCTCCGGCCATCACGGGTCATCCGCACCTGACGAATGTCGAAATTCGGCGTCTTGTGTGGGGCGAAGAGGATGTCGTCGTGCGTGGAGTTCTCATGACGCTTGAACATCGACGGAAGAATATCACCTCCGAGATGGTCGTCGCGTCCGGTGGCAAGATGGCAAGTGCCGAGCACCTTTTCATCCTGGATGTCCGCGCCCGAAACGGGAAGAACCTGCGTGCCAAAACCGAGCTCGCCGAGGGTGCCTGTCATCGGGTCGTCGGCAAGGCGGCGATTGTGGGCATCGATGGTCTCCTGATTGCCGGAAATCAGGGTGGAACTCACGATGCAACGATCCTCGACCTCGAGAACCCCGAGAGTGCCGTCTTCGTACTTCATCGGGAACTGCCCGCGCGCGTCCTCCGGAACAAAATACACTTCGCCTGCCGGCAGATTCGCGATATCAGGCCGGAGGCCGTTGCAGAGCCCGTGGGATTTTTGCGCCTCCTGGCCGCCGAGGCCGAGCCAGGCGGTGAGCACACGACCGTCTTCAAGTGCGAAGTCGATCTCGATCGAATCGGCGCGCGTCACGGCGAGCCGGAGCCTCTCGGCATCCGCCGACACATCCCGGTAGTCGACCGCAAGACCCGAGCGCAGGATGATATCATTGAGCCCGTGCAATGTAGCTCCCCGGAAACCGAACTGTTTCGCCTTGGCGGTTAGCGGTGCGGTCGCGGAAAAAGTCGAGATGCAAAGGATGATGTCGTGGGCGGGATAGATGTCCCGGTCCAGCGATAGATGCCTGCCGTCCGTATCCCATACATCGTCGGCAAGGTCGAGGTTGGAGCCGTGGGTGCACCGGTACGCATAAAACCCGCCTCCGTTCATCCCGAGCTTTTCCATCACCCCGCCATGCAGACCTTGATGGAAGTGCTGGTAGGCGCGCTTCTGGATCGGGAAACCCTCCTGACCGAGAAAAGCGAAGTCCCGGATCAGGGCAGCCGGATCGTCGAAGTCCACAAGCACACAGACACGACATCCTTCGGTGGGATCGAACACCGTCGACAAGAGCCGCGCGAGATCGAAGGAAGGAAAAACTCGTCGTGACGGATCAAGGAGGACTTCCGGGCGAAGGTGGTCGGGGAGTCCGATAGTCGTTGGAACGCTCATTGCGGTTGACCTTACCATCGCCATCCTGATGTGCAAGGCCCGTAGGCGATTCTCACAGATCGGGCCCTTTTTCCCCGTTTCTTCTCATTTCCTCGAGCGCGTCCGACATGTCGGGATGCAGTTGCCAGAGGTCCCTGACCATGAAGATCGGCGCCCCGCAGCGCACCGCGAGAGCGATGCAATCGGAGGGACGCGCATCGAGTTCCACGATCTTGCGTTCCATGATCTCGTTCTCGGCCTCAATGATCAACCGGGCGTAGTAGACTTCCTCCTCCATTCGCACGATCATGCAGCGCGCCACCCGAGCTCCAAAGGACTGGAGCGTCGCGATGAAAAGATCGTGGGTAAGAGGTCTTCGCGCCTCCTCTCCGGCCAGCACGAGATTGATCGAGGCACCTACCCCGGGATCCACATAGATCACGATCACCTTGGAGCCGTCTCCGAGGAACAGCGCACATCCAGACTGAGTTGGCAAAAGCGCCACAGGTTCAACCCTCACCAATTCCGCCATGAACGGACTATGGTCGAAAGCGGGCCGTTTCCAAGGCGAAAGCGAGCCGCCCCGTCCGTGACAACCCGCTACCGTCCCCCTCCGCATCATTCCACACCCTTTCTCAAATCCCGCACGGTCCAGACGAGGCGGGC
>CAZMUK010000037.1:0-9138 GCA_964569415.1 uncultured Luteolibacter sp.
GGCATCGCGCATGATCTGGTATTCGCGGTCCGTCAGAGTCTGCACCGGAGCCACGGTGATGGAATCGCCGGTATGGACGCCCATCGGGTCGAGGTTCTCGATCGAGCAGATGATCACGCAGTTGTCCGCCCTGTCGCGCATCACCTCCATCTCGTACTCCTTCCATCCGAGGAGCGATTCCTCGATGAGGACTTCCGAAACCGGGGACAGGTCGAGTCCGCGCGCCACGGTTTCCTCGAATTCCTCGCGGTTGTAGGCGATGCCGCCGCCCTGACCGCCGAGGGTGAAAGCCGGACGGATGATGAGGGGGAATTTCCCGATATCGGCCGCCACCTTGCGGGCCTCGTCCATCGTGTGGGCGGTCCCGGAGAGCGGCAGGTCGAGCCCGATGCGGATCATCGCCTCCTTGAACAACTGCCGGTCCTCGCCTTTCTCGATCGCCTCCGGTTTGGCGCCGATCATGCGCACGCCGTGTTTTGCGAGAGCGCCCGATTTGTGGAGTGCCATCGAGGTGTTGAGGGCCGTTTGTCCGCCGAGAGTGGGGAGCAGCGCATCCGGCTTCTCGCGCGCGATGATCTTCTCGACGACCTCGGGTGTGATCGGCTCGATGTAAGTGCGGTGGGCGAACTCCGGATCGGTCATGATCGTCGCCGGATTGGAGTTCACCAGAACCACCTCGTATCCTTCCTCCTTGAGGGCTTTGCAGGCTTGCACGCCGGAGTAGTCGAACTCGCATCCTTGGCCGATCACGATCGGGCCGGAGCCAATGACGAGGATTTTGCGGATCGAGGTATCTTTGGGCATGGTGGATCGAGGGTGGCGCGGCCTGTGCCTGCGCGAAATTTGCGGTGTATGGCAAGGAACCGGGTGCTTGTAAAGGGTGTCATCCGGACAAATGCGTGGCACCGCGCTCCAGCCGTGGCGGGCGGCCCGTGGCGGGGGAAACGAGGGTGTTTCCGGGCCGGGCTGCGGCCGATGTTCAGTTGTCGACCGCTTGTCCCTTGGCCGGGCTTGCAGCGGGCAGCTCCGGCGGATCCTTGCGTTTTCCCGCGCAGTTTCCCTTGGTCAGGAACAAAAACAGCACCGCGACTGCCGTGCCGGTGGCGAGGATGGTCCAGAGGCCTGCGCGCGACCGTGCTTTGGCGCGCTTGGTGGCGATCGGCCGCGAGGTCGGGGTGATGAGTTGCTGTTCGATTTGGGACGAGTATTCCCGGACCTGCGACCAGGAGATCGGTTGGGGCAGGCCTTCCCCGCGCATCCAGGCGAGCAAGGTTTGTACGCGGGTGGTTCCCGGGCGCGAGGGCGCGACCAGACCCTCGAGTTCGGTACCCATGCGGACAATGTCTCGCGGGGATTCCGCGGGGTTCCGTTCGTCGGCGAAGGCCAGATTGGCGATGCGCACGACCGACGAATCATCGACCAGCACCGCCTCCGGGGAGAGGGGATGGCTGGCGATGCGTTTGTCCTCGAAGTGGAGTTGGGATTCCGCGATGCGGCGCAGGAGGTGGGCGATGCGGTAAGGCTCGAGGCGGGTGCCGGCGCGCAGCAGGGAATACAGCGAGTTTCCGGGAAGGATTTCGTGGGCGAAGAAGCAGGCTTGTTCATCGGCCACCGCCTCGAAGACGGAGGCCACAAGAGGGTGCTGCACGGTGGCCATCGCCTTCACATCGGCGAGAAACCCGCTGCGCAGGGTGCCGGTGTTGTCCTTGAGTTCATCGATCCATACGCGGCGGGAGACCGTCACTTGTTCCGCCTCCCAGCGGCGGATCGTGTCCGATTCGGAGATCAGGGATTTGAGCAGGTAGTCGCCGAGGCGGCCTTGGGGAGTGTGCGGTGGCATGGGGAAGATCATTCGGCGGGCAGAGCCGGCAACAGCGGCAGGTCCGGATCGAAGTCGGGAGGGAGCCGCTCGTCGGAGTAAGGGGCGGCAGCTTCTCCCGCTCCGGTGATTTTCGCGGCGAGGTGCCGGGGTTCCGCCTGCATGTCGATGGTTTCCCCCTGGTAGGAAAGCGTGACCACATGACCGTAGTAGGAAAGGTCGCTGAAGCGCAGATCGAGCGAATCATCGTTGGGCGGGATCGTGTAGGTCATGCGCAGTGTCTCCTCGCCGAGTGTCCAGTCAAACGGAAGGCTCGTCCAATCCTGCGTGACCCATGATCCGTCCTCGAGTTGAACGATGTCGCCTTGGCGGTTTTTGTTGAAGATCAGCACCGAGATGGAGATGCCCTCGTTGTCGATGGAAGCGCCCGGAGCCTTTTGCACGGGGATGGTGAGGACCGTGCGGCGGCTGCCGGAGCGGTCCGGATCCCGGAAAACGCGCGTTTTTCCGAGCGAGAGTTTTCCGGTGGTTTGGGACGACTGCCGGAAGCCGTCCCGGATCTTCGATGCGGCCAGTGCGTAGAGTGGGCCCGCACGCTGGATCCCCATCGCGAACACCGCCTGGTAGTGATCGGTCGCCCGGTCGTAGACCCCCATGATTTCGTGGACAACGCCCATTTCATAGCGGACCACTGCATCATCGGGAGATTGCGAGAGAGCCTCTTCGAGTTTGAGAACCGCGGCGCCCATGTCTCCGGCGACCCGGCATTCGCGGGCCTCATTGACCAGGCGTTCGCTGCGTGGATCGGCAATGCGAGGGGCGGCGAGCGGAGGTGCCGGCGGGAGCGAGGGGGAAGCCGGGGGCGGCAGCGTGAATGACTGCTGCGGAGGCGCGGGGCGGTTGTCGGCGGTCGTTTCGGCAGATCGTTCGTTTCCGGCTTCGTTCCGCGCCGCGGGTGCCGGCACGCGGATCACCACCGGGCGCGCGACCTCCTTTTCCACGATCCGCACGGTTTTCGATTCCTCAAAGCGCCGGGCCAGCGAGGTCGCGGTCACGAGCATCTGGGAGAACGCCATCAATCCCAACACCCAGCAGGCAAGGCCGAAAGCCTGCGGGCTACGGGCGGTCCGGGGGTTTTCCGACTGCACCTTGCGACGATGGGGAGTCCACCGCTAGCTGTCAACTCCCCGCGGCGGGGATGCGGGCCGATCAACCGCCCGCCGACCGGGCGAGGCCCGCAGCCGCGCAGAGGATGGCGATGAGCGCGGCGGCCAGTGACTCCCCGGCGACCAGACCCGAGGCAAGAGGTACGCGGTGTTCGTCGGCTTTGGCGGCCGATCGCTTGTACCAGAGCCAAGCGATCAGGGCGCCGATGGCAAAGCCGAGGCTGTTGGAAAAGTCCACCACGAAGCCGAGGCCGAGGCCCATCGCCGATGGCAGGTACGGGCGGAGGGACGCGAAGCGGAATTCGAGGATGGGCAGCAGTGTGCCGATCGCGCCGCCTATCGCCACCGCCCACATCGCGCTCACGGGCAGTCCCGACCATCCGTTGGCAAGCAGATCGGCCGTTGCCTTCCATGCGTTGGCGGCGGGCATCGGGAACTGTCGGGAAAGTTCCTCCACGCTCGGAGCCAGCGCGTACCATGCCGGCACGATGGCAAGCGTTCCGAAAAACACACCCGCGAACTGGGCGATGAATTGTTTGCGCGGATTGGCTCCGAGCAGCCAACCGCTCTTGAGGTCGGTGAGAAGGTCCGCCGCGCTTCCTGCCGCCGAGGCGGTCACTCCTGCCGACATCAGGTTGACGACCGGATTGTTGCGTGCGATGGCCGCGTAAATCAGTTGTGTCACTTTCCCCATGGCACCGATCGGAGTGGTATCGGCCTCGCCCGTGGCGCGGCATGCGACCAGTCCAAGCACGAAGGAAAGGGCGACGGCGAGCAATCCGGGCAGCACGCCGATTTGAAACGAGGCATTCATCAGCCAGACGAGTGCGATCGTGATGGGCAGCAGTCCGATCCACAACCAGGACATCGGTACTTCCAGTTCTGCGAGCGGTGAGCGGGAATCCCCTTTGCGGATGCGGAAGGCGCGCGCGATCGTCCTCCATTGCAGGGCGAAAGCGGTGAGGCTGGAAAAGACCATCAAAGCCGTGCCGCCCCAGACACCCCAGCGGCGGGGCGTGACCGCATCCATGCCGGGTGCCCACATCGAGAATCCCGTATCACGGGGCAAGGCCATGTCCTGAGCCACCAGCAAGGGCGTGATCCCGAGGCAAAGCAGTGCCGATCCGAGCAGCATCGAGAGGGCGATGCGCGGACCGATGATCATGCCTGCGCCGATCATCAGCACGCCCGGCTCGAAGCCGAGTCCGGTGATGCCGGTGCCGTTCGGCGGCAAGCGCAAGGGCAGCGGGACCAGTTCCGGCAGGGGCAGTCGTTGATGAAGCCACAGCGCAGCCTTGCCGAGCATTGAGGCTGCGAAGGTCTTTGCGAGCAGAGGCAGGCTCTTGAGGATGCCGAAGGCTGCGCCGATTCCGATCCCCGCCATGAGGGTGCGAGCCTTTCCTGCCGCGGCAGCACCCGCCGAGTGGAGGCTGCGGAGGGTTTCCGCCGCCGCGATGCCGCTGGGGAAGGGGAGTTTTTCGCGGTTGATCATCTGCCGCTTCATCGGGATCGCCAGAAAGACCCCGAGAGCAGCGGTGAGGAACACCATCGGGGCGAGCACCCACCACGACTGATGGGATCCCTGCATGAGAAACAGCGCCGCGAACGCGCTGCCCACCGTTCCTCCGGTCGAGTAGCCCGCCGCACTCGCGGTGCTCTGCATGCAATTGTTTTCGAGCAGGGACATCCCGCGCAACCGCCCGCCCGAGAGACCGCGCAGGGTGTTCCACATCACGAACGACATCACGCAGGCCGTGATCGCCACGCCGAAGCCCCAGCCGAGTTTGAGTGTGGTGTAGAGGTTGGAAATCGAGAGAAACATCCCGAGCAACCCGCCGGTGATCACCGCGCGCAGGGTGAGTTGCGGTTGGCGGTCGCCCTGGTAGACTTCGCGGAGCCAGCGCAGGTCCTCCGCATCCGGCGAGCCCTCCTCCGGGACAGGTTCCTCTGTGGCGGGCCCGGTCACGCGGTGCCGGCCAGCTTCTGGTTGAGGGCGATCGAGCGCCGCAGCGCGCGCATCACCTCCACAAGGCTCCGGTGGTCCTCCACCGCAGCGGCGCAATCCGCATCGGCGCGGTTGTTGCGGCTCAGGTGGCGTCCGATCTGCGCGTGGAGTTGGCGAATGCGGGTTTCAACGACGCCCGCCTCAGCCCGCAGAGCGGAAATTTCGCGGTTTCCCTCGCCGATTTCCGCAAAGGCCGCGAGGGCCTCCTGACGGTGGTCCCCCTGCCGGGAGCGGATCATCGCGTCGATCGCGTCCAGTTCGTCATCGCCCCTGCGGATTCGTTCGCCGATTTCGATGCGTTCGCGCCGCAGCGTTTCGAACTTCCGCTTCAACTCCGCGGTCTTCGCGTTGATGTTCGTGAAGTCGGGATCATCCGGCGCCGGTTCGCCGCGCTCGCTGGCGAGCACCTCCGCCTTGGTGCGCAGGCCGTCGTGGATGCGCCGCACCTCGCGGGCCTCGGCCACGATCGCCTCCTTGCGTTGCGACAGGTTCTCCAGTTCGCGGAGCAGCTCCGCGCGGCGGGCCACCAGTTCCGGATCGGACGCGGCAGCGCCGTTGATGATATGGGTCCGCTTTTCGTGGGCGAGGTCCACCGACCGCTGGAGATCCGTCATGCGCTTGTCGATGCTTTCCTGTTCCTTGACCAGTTTGCGCAGGTTCCAGTACTCCACCGAGAGGTCCTCGATCTTCTCCACCTTCTGCCAGGTTTGCGAGCCGAGGTAGGCCTCTGCCTCGCGCAGCAGGTGCATTTCCGACGAAGCCTCGGTCATCCGATGGTTCTTGCGGACATAGCCGAAGGCCTGCGCCACGCGGGCGACTGCGTATCGTGAGGGAGTCATTTCGGAGCTTTGGCGGCGGAGATCCTTTGGCGGAGCGCCTCGATCACCGAGACATCCTCAAGGGTGGTGATGTTGCCCGCGACCGATCCGGTTGCCACAAGTTCCTTGAGCAGACGGCGCATGATCTTGCCGGAGCGGGTCTTCGGCAGTGCCGGGGCGAAATGGAGATCGTCGGGACGCGCGATGGCGCCGATCATTCTCGCCACATGGTTGCGGAGCTCCGCGCGGAGTTCCTCCGTTTCCTGGAAGCCCGATTTCAGGGTCACGAATGCAGCCACCGCCTGGCCCTTGAGGTCGTCGGGCCTGCCGATCACCGCCGCCTCCGCGACCGCCGGGTGGGCGACCAGCGAGCTTTCGATTTCCGCCGTGCCGAGCCGATGGCCCGAGACATTCAGCACATCGTCGAGGCGGCCGATGATCCAAAAGTAGCCGTCCTTGTCGCGGCGGGCACCGTCGCCGGCCGTGTAGAGCCCGGGGTAGTCCGACCAGTAGGTTTTGCGGAAGCGTTCCTTGTCGCCGTAGATCGAGCGGATCATCGACGGCCAGGGTTTGCGGATCACAAGACGGCCGTCCTCGCCCGGTTTGCATTCCCTGCCTTGGTCATCGAGCACGGCTGCGTCGATGCCGAAGAGCGGCAGGGTGGCGGTGCCCGGTTTGAGCGGGGTGGCTCCCGGCAGCGGCGAGATCAGGATCGCACCGGTTTCCGTCTGCCACCAGGTATCGACGATCGGGCAGCGGCCGCCGCCGATGACCTTGTGGTACCAGTTCCAGGCCTCCGGGTTGATCGGTTCGCCCACCGAGCCGAGGAGGCGCAGTGACGAGAGATCGTGTGCCTTCGGGAAATGGTCGCCCGCTTTGATGAAGGCGCGGATCGCGGTGGGTGCCGTGTAGAAGATCGTGACGCCGTAGTCGGCGATGATGTTCCAGAAGCGGCCGAAATCCGGATGGTTCGGCGCGCCCTCGTACATCACCTGCGTGGCTCCGTTCGAGAGCGGGCCGTAGACAATGTACGAGTGTCCGGTGATCCAGCCCACATCGGCCGTGCACCAGTAGACATCGTCCTCGCGGATATCGAACACATATTTGAAGCTCGAATGGGTGCCGGTGATGTAGCCGCCCGACGAATGGAGGATGCCCTTGGGTTTCCCGGTCGAGCCCGAGGTGTAGAGCATGAACAGCGGGTGTTCCGGATCGAAGGCCTTGGCTTTGTGGGATGCGGGAGCCGAGGCCGTTTCGTCGTGCCACCAGAGGTCGCGTCCCGGTTTCATGGTCACGGGGTTGGAGGCGCGTTTGGCCACGATCACGCGTTTGACTTTCTTGTAGCGTTCGAGTGCCTCGTCCACCGCTGGTTTCAGCGCGACCACCTTGCCGCGGCGCCAGCCTCCGTCGGCGGTGACGATGGTGGTGGCTCCCGAGTCCTCGAGCCGATCGGCGATCGCATCGGCTGCAAAGCCGCCGAACACGACGGTGTGGACGGCGCCGATGCGGGCGCATGCGAGCATCGCCACGGCCGCCTCCGGGATCATCGGCATGTAGATCAGGACGCGGTCGCCGCTTTTGACCCCGTTGCGTTCGAGCACATTGGCGAAGCGGCAGACTTCGCGGTGGAGTTGGCCGTAGGTGAGCGAGCATTTGTCGCCGGGTTCCCCTTCCCAGAGGATTGCCACCTTGTTGCGTCGCGGTCCCGCGGCATGGCGGTCGACGCAGTTCTCACAGACATTGATTTTGCCGCCCACGAACCATTTCGCAAAGGGGGCCTTCCAGACGAGGGTCTTGGTCCACGGTTTCCGCCAGAGCAATTCCTTTGCCTCGCGGGCCCAGAAGGCGGCCGGGTTTGCGACGGACTCCTTGTAGAGTTTGCGGTAGGCGGCCAGCGAGCGGATGCGGGCGAGGGCGGAGAACTCTTTGGGAGGGTTGAGGACTTTCGGGGAGGCCGTGCCGCTTCCCTTCGAGCGGGAAGTCGAGGCTTTGCCGGATCCTTGGGTGCGGGAGCGGGTGGTCATGGGTCGTGGCGGGCCGGGGTCGGGAATCTGCCCGGCGGAGCGGAATCTACGGGGCATCCGGCGGGGCATCAAGCCGCAAGCGGCGGGAAATCCTGCGGGTTTTCGCGCCAATCTTGCGATCTTTTTGGCTGGTCATGATCCGGAGATCTGGCTACGCTAAGGATTAGCCGGGTGGGATTTCCCTGCCCGGTCTACGCGCTGACAGCGATGAAGCTTGTGTTGGAAAAGCCGTCTCCGCTTGCCGCCGCCGAGTTGGTGATCTGCAAGGCGATGAAGGGCAACGACTTCGGTTCCGGGTGGCATCATCATTCCGAGGTCGAGATCACTTGGGTCCGCGACGGAGGCACCGAGCGCCGGGTGGGTGACCGCATCGTGCCCTTGGTGCCCGGCGATCTGGTGTTGTTGGGGTCGGGCTTGCCCCACGAGTATCGCAACGGAGCTTCCGCATCCGGTCACAAGCGGCGGGTGGATGCCGTTATGTTGCAGTTCCCGCCGAATTTGTTGGGTGACGGGTGGGAGCAGAAGACCTCCTTTCATTTGCTGGGCGAGTTGTTCCGCCGGGCTGCGGCCGGATTGGAGGTGAAGGGAGACACTCGGTTGCGCGCGTACAAAAAGATCCGCCAGATCGCCGCGGTGCGCGGGGTGCGGCGGGTGGTTCATCTCTTGGAGATGCTGGAGGATTTTGCCGATTCCACGGATCTGGAAATCATCGCATCGGGCAAGCTTCCCGCGGGGGGCATTGCCCATGAAAGCGATCGGCTGGCCGATGTGTTCCGCCACATCGAGGAGCATCTCGCCGAGCCCTTGTATCTCTCCGAACTGGCCGGAGTCTCCGGGTTGAGCGAGAGCGCGTTCAGCCGCTTGTTCCGCCGTTCCACCGGGAGGACGGTTCCCCAGTATGTCAACGAGTTGCGGATCTCGCTGGCCTGCCGGTTTCTGGCGCAGACCTCGATACCGGTGGGCAAGATCGCCGCGCAGTGCGGGTACGCCACGCTCGCGCATTTCCAGCGCCAGTTCCAGCGGTTCGAGGGTCGCACGCCGCTCGCGTATCGTGCGGCGGTCAGGTACCGCGCCTGAGCTTGCGCGGGGGCGGGGCGTCGGCGCGGCGGCGGGCACGGGGCGCGGCGGATTTACTTTTCGGTGCGGAAAGGTTCGATTTGGGCTTTTTGGTGCGAGTCGTGCCTGCGGGCCGGGATTTTGGGGCGGGGGATTTGCCGGTGTTTGCCTTCGGGTTCGGAGCCGGGCTGGCCAGCAGCATGCGGATTTCCGCATCCGAGAGCAGCGCCCAACCGCCCGGAGGAAGGTC
>CAZMUK010000037.1:9149-24097 GCA_964569415.1 uncultured Luteolibacter sp.
GCGCGCCGATCCGCACGCGGAGGAGTTTTGTCACGCGGTAGCCGAGGCATTCGAACATCACGCGGATCTGCCGCTTGGCGCCGTGTTCGAGTGTGATGCGGATCCGGCGCGGGGAGAGCCGCTCGATCGCCTTGGCGCGGAGGGTTCCCTCCGGGGTATGGATACCCGAGAGAAATTGGTCGAGGTGTTCGTTTTCGAAGGCTTGGTCGGCCGTCACCAGGTATTCCTTCTCGACCGATTTGGACGGGTGCATCAGGCGCTGGGTAAGGTCGCCGTCGTTGGTGAGAATGATGAGTCCCTCCGAATCGAGGTCGAGCCGTCCGGCGTGGTGGAGTGTTCGGAAGCTGCCGGGCAGCAGGCTGTACATCGTGTCGCGCCCGAGATCATCCGAGCGGGTGCAGACCACGCCGCGGGGTTTGTGAAAGGCAGCGACGGTGCGTTCCTTGGGGGAGACCCGGCGGCCGTCGACCCGGACATGGTCGCCGGGCGAGACTTTGGTTCCCGGGGTGAGGCAGGGTTGGCCGTTGATCTCGACGCGCCCTTCCGCGAGCAGTGCGTCGCATTTTCTGCGGGAGCCCACGCCGCAGGCGGCGAGGAATTTGTTGATGCGGGTATCCTCCTTCATGGGCGGATGGGGAGGACCGCTGGGATCGCTCCGGAAGGAAGGAACCGTCGGGCGGGTCAGGCCTCGTGTTTGGTCTTGGGCAGGCCGACCGGGGAGCGCCCGCTTTTCCATTCGCCGCGTTCCTTCATCAGCTTCACGCGTTCGAAGCGTTTGAGGACCGAGCGTTTGCCGCCGACCGTGGCGTTGGACTTGAGGCTGTTGTGCTTGGACATGGCGGGATGGGGAAGGGGCGCGGAAAATGGCAGGCCCTGCGGGGGTAGGCAACCCGAAAAAGAGGGATTTTTCGCGAAAGTACCCGCAGGCGGGGTCAGTCCCAGAGGTAGGACTGCTTCGAGTTGACGGTTTCCCCACCTTGGATCAGGGAGATCCGCCAAGCCAGCACGCGTCCCTTGCGGGTGTAGTCATCTCCGATGATGGAGAACACTGCCTTGCCCGAGGTGGCGGAGGCAGGGAACTGTTGACTGCGGGTCCGGACCTGACTCGCCGTGGATCCCTGGCGGTACTCGAAGCGGATTTCGGTCGCTTCGGCCGGGTCTTTTTGCGGGAGGTTCCAGAGGATCGTATAGTACTGGCCGAGCCGCCGGGAGCGTTCCTCCATGCTGACCGCGCCGCGCAGGATCCGCTGTTTTTCCATGCGGACCAGTGGTTCCTCGCCCGGGTCGCGCCGTTCGTCGCGGAGGAGGAAGGGTCGAACCTCGAGCACTTGGCTTTGGTCTTGGCAGGAAACCGAAAGCACGAGGGGCGCGAGGAGCAGCGGGAGCACTTTCACCGCCCCATTCAATCCGGCCCGCCGACGGGATCAAGGTTCAACCTCGTTTTCCGGCTTTGCGCGGGTCGCCGATGTGGACCATTTTCGGTGCATGGAAGGCAGCGACCGGGTGGAGCGCACCCTTGAATTCGAGAGTCCGCGATTTCTCCACGGCCTGTTGGGCAACGACCACCGCCAGCTTGGTCATTTGGAGCGTTCGTTGGGGGTGGTGGCGGTCACGAGGGACGCGTGGGTGCGCTTGAGCGGTTCGCAGGCGGATGTGGAGCGGGCGGTGCGGGTGTTTGAGGATCTCGAGGAGGTGTTGCGCCAGGGAGGGGAAATCGGCGATCGGGAGTTTCGTTTGGCGGTGGACGGTGTGAAGGGCGAGGCCGGATGCCGGGTGGGGGATCTTTCCCGGGTGCGTCTGGTGGGTTCGAGGGGTCGGCGCGCGGTGGTGCCGCGGACAGCGGCGCAGTTGGAGTATGTCCGCGCGATCGCGGCCCATGATGTTGTTTTCGGATTGGGTCCGGCTGGAACGGGCAAGACCTATCTGGCCATGGCCGTGGCCTTGGACATGCTCAAGAGGCGGGAGGTCGTGCGGGTGGTGCTCACGCGTCCCGCAGTGGAGGCAGGGGAAGCGCTGGGCTTTCTTCCCGGGGATTTGCGCGAAAAGGTGGCACCGTACCTGCGGCCCTTGTACGACGCGATTCAGGAGATGCTCGATCCCGAGGAGGCTCGGCGATATTTCGAGGATGGCGTCATCAAGGTGGCCCCGCTTGCCTTCATGAGGGGACGGACCTTGGCGGGATCGTTTTTGATTCTGGACGAGGCGCAGAACACCACGCGCGAACAGATGTTCATGGCCTTGACCCGCCTCGGAGAGGGGTCGCGGATGGTGGTGACCGGCGACGGTTCGCAAGTGGACCTGAGGCCGGGGGTGAGGTCGGGCTTGTACGAGGCGGAAAACGCCTTGGCCGGGGTCGAGGGGGTGGCCTTTTGCTGTTTCGGCGAGCAGGACATCGTGCGGCATCCCGTGGTGGGCCGGATCGTGACGGCGTACGCCCGCTATCGGTCCTGAACGCCGGTTCTGAGTGCCGAACCTGAGCGCCGAACCTGAGCGTCAGGGATCCGCCGGTACCGGTGGATCAGCCTGTGCCGGCGGGCTGCTTTCCCCTTCCTTCTTCGCATCCAGTTCCGCTTGGTTCGGGGGAAGCGGAGGCAGTGGGTTGCTGCCCGGAGTTGTGGCTGCCGGGCTTGTCGGCGGGGTCGCCGGAGGAGCGACCGGCACTGCGAAGGACTCGGTCGGGGTGGTCGGGGTCGGCAGCGGCGTTACCGGGGCGACCGGTGCTTCCGGGTCGATCACCGTCGGGATCGCGCCTGCGGGAGGTTGGCCGGACGGATCCGCCGGAGGCAGCGGAATGATCGATCCCGCCGGCGCGTTGAGCGGCGGGTACACTTGAATTTCCCCCGGGTTGGTTGTCAGCGGCCCCGGTGCGGAAGATCCCGGTGTTTCGACCATCACCGAGGGCACGAAACCGATCTCACCGCTGTCGAGTTCCACCTTCACATAGCCGTCGCTCTGCGAGACCACCTTCATCGAAGTGCCCGCCGGGAGCAGTTTGTCCGCATCCGCATCGCCTTTGGGACGGTTGCGGAAAAACGCGGTGTTGCTCATCGCGGCGTTGACGAACTCGCCGGCGCGCAGGCCCGGACCGGAGGATGCCGCGGGCCGCGTGGCATTGGATCCCGGAGCGGAGAGCGGATCGAAGGAGGCGTCGCCGATCGGATCCTGCCAGGAACCGCAGGAGCAAAGGAGCAGGGCGGAGGACGCGGAGAGAAGCAGCGTGCGCGGCATGGGAGGGAGGCTAGGTTTCCCGGCTACCGAGGTCAAGGCGCGCTTCGCCGCGGGCCGTCCGGGATCAGGAAGAAAGCCCGGCTCTGCGAGTATCCCCCGTGACTACTCATTCGCTTCAAGCCGAACCCTGCCTTGCCTTACCCGCGGGAAGGATGCAGTTTGCCCGTGGTGACGCAGCGGGAAAAGCCAAGCGGAAACGAAGCGGTACTCTTGATCCGGTGTCCGGGTTGCGGGCAGCGGTTCCGGGTGGGCGAGGACCTGCGCGGCAAGACCGTGGAGTGCGGCAGCTGCGATCTGCGCTTCCGGATCACCGATGCCTTGGTGGTCCGCGGTAGGAAATTTTACCCCGGCGAGCACCGGGATCCGATACTGGATCATCTCGGCAGGGTCCCGTTGGTCGATGCCATGAAGCCGCTCCCGGTTGCCACTATCGAGTATGCTCCGATGACGGAAGTCGGTTTCGGTGAACCGGTTCCTCCCTTGCGCTTGATTGCCGGTGCCGTGGGCGGGGCCTTGCTTGTGTTGATGGGATTGTTGTTGATCGCGGGTGCCGAGCGCGGCGGCTTGCTGGAAGGCATGAGTACGGCCAAGCGGATGGTGATGGCCGGCTTTGGAGCCGTGACAGGCACCGGGTTGCTGGCGTTTGCCGCGGGCCGCTTTCGCGCCAAAGGTCCGTTCATCGGGATGGCGATGGGCGCGGTGCTGATGGCACTGCCCTTGATCTTCACCGGAGGCAGCACTCCCTTGAAGGCGGAAAGGAATGCGGATGCCTCTCCGCGCATCGAGGCGCCTGCGAATGCAGAAGGCAAAGCCCCGGACCCGGGGCTTGAGGAATTGCGCGAAAAAATCGGCACCGCGCCGCTGGATGCGGAAATCGCGCGCCTTGAGCGCGAGGGCAGCAGTCGCAAGGCACACGGGCTGTGGCTGCGCGGCATGCGGGAAATGCACCGCCTGATGGTTCGCGAGTATGTCATCCGCGCGGCGTCCGCAGCACCCGAGAGTCATTTCTATCCGCGTGGCGGCGATTTCCTGATGGTGGTGACCGGCACCGACAAGTCCCTTGAGGAGTTGGCCGAAGTCGCGCGCGCGATGGGCAAGGTCAAGCAGATGTACGAGCCGATCTCGGTGATCGAAGTCGAGGTCAACAACTCCGCATTCGAGGAACGCCCGGTGGATGCGCTGACCAATCGCGGTCACCCGGATTTTTACGCGATGAATCTCGAGGAATTGAAGTGCATCGATCTCGACCGGGCGGAGGCGGCGGTCAAGCGGATCGCGGAGGCGCCGCCGCGCGAATACCGCACGGACATCACGGTGGCCCTTATCCGCTTGTTGCGCGCGGATTGGGTTCCCTTCAAGGGGGAGATCTGCCGTGCGCTGGCGGTTTGGTCGGAGCGTCCCGGCGAGGCAGGAGATGTTGCGCTGGCGGAACTCGACCGCTTGGAAAAAGTCGGAGGCGTGATCCCCTACGACGCGGTCTCGCTGGTGGTCAAGGAAGGCAACCCGGGCGTGCTGCCGATCCTGCACCGCTTGTGGGTGGTCAATCCGACCCGCTGGGAGACACTCTATATGGCGATGGGTCCTGCCGCGGAGGCCTATCTTCTGCCGCGGTTCCAGACGCTCGACGAATCCCTGAGGCGGTCGGCCGTGCGCGTGCTCGGAAGAACCGGAACGGAAAAGTGTCTTTCGGTGCTTCAGGCCGCCGCTGCGTCGGCGGAAACAGAGCTGCGGGTCCTTATCGATCAGGCGGTTTCTGCCGTCAGGACGCGGATCGGCGGCTGATCGGCGGCTGCGTCGTGGGATCAAGCACTGAGTGAGGTGCAGGGTGTTTTCGGAATAGTGGGTTTTCCCGATTTCCGCTTGCCAATGGGAGTTTCCGGGTCCAGAAGGCGTCTCCCCACCCTGGCCCACATGGAACGATCCGGGGGGATAGTTCCCGGGACGGGGTGGGGTCCGTGTTTTTCCGGGGCCGCTTGAAGATGGCGCGACGCGTGGCAGGCGGCCCGGCGGACCTCCCTTGAGGTCGCGCGTTTCAGGTTCCCGCGGGGTGGATCCGCCTGACCCAGATGAACCTGCGGAACAGCACCTTGATCGCGGCGGTGAGCGGTACGGCAAGCAGGGCACCGACGAAGCCGCCGAGCACGACCGACCAGAACAGCATCGAGAAAATCACCGTGAGCGGGTGGAGGCCCACCGAATCGCCCACGATCTTCGGGGCCGTGACCAGCGAGTTGACCTGTTGCACCACCAAAAAGATTCCCACCACGCAGGACACATAGGCCCAGGGTTCCATACCGAAGGGCGATGACCCGCGAGAGTGCAGGTAGGCGATGAGGCATGCGGGGATGAGGCAGAGGATGTTGCCCACATACGGGATCACCCCGAGCACCGCCATGAAGATGCCGATCACGAACCCGTAAGGCAGGCCGAAGGCGGTGAGCGCGATGCCCACCAGCAGCCCGTCGATGGCGGCCACCAGCACCTGCCCGCGGAAGAACGAGATCAGGTAGCCGTTGATTTCCTGCAGGGTCTCCACCAGTTCGGTTTTGAAGTGCGAGGCCTTGAGCGGGACATAGTCGTGCCAGTGCAGGCGGATCGCGGCAGAGTCCTTGAGGAAAAAGAACAGGTAGACCGGCACCAGGATGAGGCCGAGCATCAGGCCGAGAAAGCCGAGGATCCGGGTGGATCCCGCGGTGACCCAGACGCGCAGGGTGTTGAGGATGGCACCCTTGTATTCGAAGACCATGCGTCCGGCGCGGCTCCTGGCGAAGGAATCGAGCGCCCGTGGCGGGTCTCCTTCTGCACGCGCGACCGGGCTGCCGCCGGCGTCCGTCTCGGTGAGCAACCAGCCGACCGGATTTCCCCGGTTGTGTTCGTCGAGTCTGCGCAGTTCGCGTTCAAAGGCGCTCTCGAGGCGCGCCGATTCCTGTTGTTCGGTCGCGAGCGCGGCTGGAGCGGTGGCCGCCGCCGGGGCGCCGCGCAGCATGTCCTTCATGTTCCCGTGAGCGCGGCGCATCCCCGGCAGGATCGCGGCGATCAGGATCACGATGGCGGTGAAGAGCGCCGCAAAGACCGTGATCACCGCCCACAACCGCGACATCCCGCGCTTTTCGAGAAGGCGCACCACCGGATCGAGCACATACGCCACGATCCCCGCGACGAGGATCGGCACCAGCACCGGTTGGAGAAAGGAGAAGACCTTGCCGGTCAGCCAGACGAGCCCGACGAGCAGAATGCCGAGGACCAGCAGCGAAACACCGGTGGCGGCGTTCCAGAGGGTGCGTTTTTGGAAGGGTGTGGGGTATTCCGTGGCGGGTCGCTCGGACATGGCGGGGGCGCGGGTTCAGGCGGCGGGCACCGGACTGCTGTCGCCGCGTTGTTGCGCGATCCGGTCGAGCACGCCATTGACGAAGCGGGCGGATTCGGCGGTGCCGAAACGGCGCGCAATCTCGATGGCCTCGTTGATCACGACGCCAGGCGGGGTGTCGGTGAACAGCAGCTCGTAAGTGGCCAAGCGGAGCACCGCGCGATCCACCGGATCAATGCGATCCGGCGCGTAGTGCTCCACCACGGCCGCGAGTGCGGGGTCGATGGCTTCAAGCGAGGCGAGGATGCGGTCGACCAATTCCTCGGTGGCGCTGCGCAGGGTACGGAGGTCTTCGGCGGATTCGCGCAGCTTGCGGAGGTCCTCTTGTTCCGGGAAGCGCGCAGGGTCCTCGAGCATGGCGATGCGTTCGGAGAGTCGCTGCAGTTTGCGAATGGTGGAAGCGAGCGCCTCGAGTCGTCCGCGCAGGGAAGGGGATTGTTCGATTTCCTCGAGCAAGGCGGAGCGGTGCGTGCGCAGCGCGCGGTCGCGGGTGAAGAGCGTATGCAGCAGTTCGGCCGCGCGGAGGTCGGGCGCGCCGGTCTTCATGTGGGCGGAGAGGGCGTCGAAGGCCGCGCTCCATTCCGATTCCGCCGCTTGCAGCATGCGGATTCTTTCGCGGAGCGGGTCCCGCTCGGGGAAGGTCGCCAGCCAGAGTTCGGCGTTGGCGGAGCGGACGGAGAGTTCCTGCAGCCAACCGGCGCGTCCGTCCGTGAGGTGGCGGATCATGCGGTAGCGGGACGAGGCTTGGTCGAGCCGTTCGCTTTCGGTGACCGAATCCCAGAACGGATCCCGCACCGTGTGCGGTTCGCTGCCGCCTGCGGTTTCCGCGCAGTAGAGCAGTTGCACCGATGTCTCGCGGATTTGTCGTCGGCTAGGCATTCGGCTTGAGGTGGCGTTTGACCGATTGCGAGGCACGGTCGAAGCGTGTCGAGAAAAGTTCCATCATCGCGATGGCGGCCTTGGCGGCCTCTTCTCCGCGGTTGAGGGTCTTGCCGATGCAGCGGGCGTAGGCCTGCTTTTCGTCATCGACCAGCAGCACCTCGTTGATCACCGGATGCCGGTGCTTCACGGAGAGTTGCTGGAGCGCGCCGTAGACCGATTGCGCGATGAGGTCGGCCTGGCCGGTGTCGCCGCGCATGATCACGCCGAGTGCGATGACGCAGTGCGGCGGGTCGTGTTCGAGGGTAGCGGCCACCGTCACGGGGATTTCGGCCGCGCCGGGCACGCGCAGGATTTCGATGCGGTGTTGCTGGGAAATCCCCTCGAGCGCTCGCACCGTGCTGTCGAGCAGGGCGTCGGCGAACACTTGGTTGAATGCCGAGGCCACGATGGTGATCCGGTGCTTGCGGCCGAGGAGTCTCGGTCTCGGTTCCAGTGGCGCAGACATGGCCGGATATCTCCCGCCCGGCTGGAAAAGTCAACCAAGGGCTGGAAGGACCCGCATCCAGGGGTTGTCGCGGCAGGCGGAGGGGATCATCCTGCCGTCGAGCGATGGACCGCAAGATCATCCACATCGACATGGATTGTTTCTATGCCGCGGTGGAGGAGCGCGATCATCCGTGGTTGTGCGGGAAACCGGTGGCGGTGGCCGGGACCAGCCGGCGCGGGGTGCTCACCACGGCCAACTACGAGGCGCGCAGGCACGGGTGTCGGTCGGCAATGCCGGTGTTCAAGGCGCTGGAGTTGTGTCCGCAGTTGGTGCTGATGCCCTTGCGCTTCGAGGTCTATCGCGCCGAGAGCGCGCGGATCCGGTCGATTCTCGGCAGGTTCACCGATCTCATCGAGCCCCTTTCCCTGGACGAGGCGTACCTGGATGTGACGCATCTCCGCAGTTGCGGGTCGGCGCTGGCGCGGGAGATCCGCGCGCAGATTGCCGAGGAAACCGGCTTGAGCGCATCGGCGGGGATTTCCTGCAACAAGTTGCTCGCCAAAATCGCGTCGGATTGGAACAAGCCGGGCGGGCAGCATGAGATTCGGCCGCAGGAGGTGGCCTCGTTCATGCAGACCTTGCCCGCGGGTCGTTTGTGGGGTGTGGGCGGGCGGATGAGGGAGCGCTTGTCGGCGATGGGCGTGGAGACCTGCGGCGACCTGCAGCGTTTCGGCCGGGTGGAGTTGATGCGGCGTTTCGGCAACCGCGGTTTGGAATTGTGGGGACTGTGCCGCGGGATCGATCCCCGGCCGGTGACGCCGGGGCGGGTGCGCAAGTCGGCGGGATGCGAGACGACTTTCTCCGAGGATGTGACCGACCTCGATGAGTTGGGCAGGCGTTTGCCTCCTTTGCTTGACGAGTTGCGCGCGGATCTTGAGGCGCATCACGAGTCGCGCGCGATCCGTTCGTTGGTGGTGAAGCTGAAATTTTCGGATTTCCGCAGGACCACGGCGGAGCGGGTTGCATCGGTGGCGGAGGCCGGGTTGTTCGCGCCGTTGTTGGCGGAGGCGTGGCGTCGCGGGGCGGGCAGGCCGGTGCGGTTGCTGGGGGTGGCGGTTCGTTTCGAAGAACCGCGCGGCGGGGAACAACTGGAGTTCGCGGTTTGAGGCGCTCGCATCAGTACGAGCCCTCGAGCTGCCAGAGATCTTCGGTGAGCCGGGCCAGTCTCAGCAAGTGCCCCCCCGCGGTCTGCACATCCCATTCCACTCTGCGCCAATGGGTGGGGCCATGCCACCAGCAACCCGAGAGCGGGTAAGGGCCTTGTGCACGGGTGATCGTTTCGCGGCAGGGTCCGGTGAGCAATGCGAGCGGAGAGTCACGCCACCCCTTGCCCGCACAGGCCACCGACACCGGGATCGCGGGACGATAGCGGCGCAGAGGTGCGGGGCAGACGGAGGATGCGGGTGGTGCGTGAAATTCCGGAGCGGCGTCCGCGCGCGTCGTTTCGTGCCGGCCCGGAGCAGGACCCAGGGAGACATCATCGGGCCGATGGCTGTCTCCCGGCAGCGGGATGCCGATGCGCTCCGTTCCGAGCAGGGATTCGAGGGCGGCGAGTGTGTCCGGCCAGCGTGTGGGTTGGCGGAGTTTCCTGCCGAAAAGTCCGTGCTGTGCTTCCGGGGGGTGTACCGGTTCAAGTCCCATGCCAAGGGTGGCGACCGCCGAGGGAAGTTCAAGTGTCTCGACGGCATGGCCGAAGGCCTTGCGCAGCGTGTCCGGCGAAGCGGTGGGTTCCGGAAGGCGGATGATCCGTTCCGCGTGATGTCCGCATTCGGTGACGATGCGATAGGAGAGCGCCGTTGCTGCGAGGCCGGATTCCCGGAGGCGGCCGCAGAGCCGCGCGAGGATGCGGCCGACGAGAAAAAGCAGCGAGGCGAGGTCGGCCACCGCGGGCTCCAAGTGGATGGTTTCAAAAACAGGTTCCTCGTATCGATGCGGGTGCAGCGGCCGGCGGGTGAGGCCGTTGAGGGTATCGTGCAGACGCAGCAGTGCCGAGCCGAGGCGTTCCGCGGTTCCTTGTTTCGGAAGCCTGCGGAAATCCCCGAGCGTGCGCAGTCCCCACAGCGAGAGCACCGGCATGGCGCGGTCCCACTCCGGCATGTTCAGCGCGCCAAGGGCGGCAAGCGGAGCGCAGTCGAGCGCCTGCGGTGAGGCGATGACTCCGGGCCCGGCAATGCCGGTGACGGCGGCAAGCCGCGCGAGATCGGGCGTGGGGCCGAGCGCGACACACAGAGGCGGGGCGGCCGCGATGCGGTCATGCGAAACGCGGCAACCGGCGAGATCGACAATGCAGCTGCGCTCGTCGCTGCACTCGAAGACCGGACCGAGCGAAGCCGCGGCATCCAGCAGCAGTCCGCGGGTGGCATCGTCGGCCGCCTCGGATTGCGGGAGATGGAAACAAGCGTACATCGGCTCATCAAGCGCTTCCCGAGGCCGCCGGGTGCCCGCGCGACATCGGGAAGCAAACGAGTCCGCGCAGCGTGTCGCGCGATCGCGCGAAGTCGTCGATGCCGAACCGCGGCACGAGCGAAAGGCGCAGGGCAGGGCAGGGGACGCAGGGCACCGGGTTGATGGCGATGAGGCGCATCGCATGGGAGGCAACCGGTTGTTTCCAACGCTGCCAGACCGATGGCGGGATGCGGCGCACCGCATCGACCGGACATCCGGCGAGATCGAGGATGACGCGGGGAAGATTGCCGTCGAGTGCAAGCAGGTCGGTACAGCGCAAGGCCTCTTCGGGATTGCGGCAGCGCAGCCACAACAATGCCGTGCATTCCTCCACTCCGTGCGAGCAGGGATCAAAGCGATCCGCCGCATCGACCAATGCCGTTTCGGGAAACCCGTCTTGTGCGGTGCGTTCCCGCAGCAGCGAGGAGAGCAGCAGACCGGTGCCGGGAGCGAGTGGCGGGCTGACGATCTCGCTGATCCCGCCCTCGGGGAACGCCGGAAGTCCGGCGGTTGCAGGAGCCTGCGCGGACCGCGCGGGCGGGGAAACAGCCACCCCGTGCGCGGCGGGGAATTTCGCGCGCAGCGACCGACGCAAGGACTGCAGAAGCGGGTGGCTCATGCCGCCAGTATGGCAGCGGATCGGAAATGTTCAAATGAACATTTTCGATGGATTTTTCCCGCGATTTTCCCGGGTTTCCGCGAGGTTTCCGTTTCCGGATCGCCTACACCCGGAAGAGTCCCCCGCGTTTTCCGGCGAGGACTGCCGCGCCGATGATCGCGGTGGAAAGGAAAACCATCGACCACACGCCGAGGGCGGCCGCGAGTTCGGTGCCGTTGCCGAGGGTGGAGAGCAGCGCGTAGATGGCCTTGGTGATCGGGAAATGTTCGGCTTGTTGGGCGAGGATGAGGCTGTCGCTCACTTCAAGCATGGCGAAGGCGAAGGCGAGGATCGCCCCGGCGGCGAGATTGGCCCCGATGAGCGGGATGGCGATGCGGGTCAGGACGCGGGCCGGGTTGGCGCCGAGCGAGGCAGCCGCTTCCTCGAGCGCGGGATTGCTTTGCTGGAGACCGGCCACCGCGGAACGCACCACATACGGCAGGCGGCGCACCGCGTAGGCGATCACCAGCAACAGGAAGGGGCTGCCCCCGGGACCGATGAGGAAATGCAGGGGCTTTCCTTCCTGCGAGAGGGCGAGATAGCCGAAGGCAAGCACCAACCCGGGAACCGCCAACGGCATCATCACCACCGCATCGAGAAGGCCGCGCGTCCGCAAATCGGATCGCACCACCACCCAGGCCACCGCAAGACCGATGGCCGCCGCGACCAAGGTGGCGCATCCGGCGTAGAGCAGGCTGTTTCGGATCGACGGCACCACAAGGCTGTCGCCGAGAGCCTCGTGATAATGACGCAGGGTGAAGCTGTCCGGCAGCACCGTGCCATACCATCGTTCGGAAAGGGAAAGGAGGATCACGCCCAGATGCGGAATCGCGGCGAGGCAGAACACCCCCGCAAAGAGCAGCGCACAGGCGGCCGACCTCCATCCGCGCAACCGCGGCGGGTTGCTGCGTCCCTTGGGCCGGGGCGCGGTCCCGAGCACCTGACGGCCCACCGCGCGCTTGGCTCCGGTGTACACCATCGCCGCCACGACCAGCAGCACCGTGGTGAGGGCGTAAGGCACGGGGTTGTTGTCGAGACCCTTGAGCCCGTCGAAGATCTGTACCGAGGCGGTCCTGCCGTAATCGAAGACCAAGGGCACGCCCAGTTCGGTGAAGGCCCAGATGAAGACGATCGACGACCCGGCAAATACCCCGGGCATCGCCAGCGGCAGGGTGATGCGGAAAAACCGCTTCCACGGCGGGCAGCCGAGATTTTCCGCGGCTTGCTCCATGGCCGGATCGAGATTCGACAGCGCTGCGGCGATGTTCATGTAGAGCACGGGATAGAGATTGAGCGAGATCATCAGCACGATCCCCGCAAGCCGGCCCTGCGCGAGCCAGTCGAAGGGCGCGGAAGGATCCGCAAGCCCCGTGGCGCAGAGCGCGGCATTGAGCGATCCGTTGACGCCGAGCATCTGCTTGATGCCGACGGCACCGACGAAGGGAGGCAGAATCATCGGTGCGAGGACGAGTACGCCGAGGATGCGGCGGCCGGCGAAATCATGACGGTGGGCGATGAGCGCGAGCGGGAAAGCGATGAGCAAGGCCCCGAGAGTGGACGCAGCACCGATGAAAAAGGAGTTCCCCAACCCCTCGCGGTGGATCGGGTTGGAAAACACGGCGGCGAAGGGAGCAAGGGTGAAACCATCCGGACCTTGGAAAGCCTGCTTGACCACCATGCCGGCCGGGTAGGCGAAGAACACCGCGGCAAGCAGCAGCACCAGCAGGGTGATGAGAGTGGCGGGACCTCGGCGCATGAAGGTTGGATGGGGGATCGGCGGAAATCAGCGGGTGGCGTGCGCGTTGGCGATGGCGGCGGCGCGGCGGTAGTTGGAGCGGAACCATTCGCCAAGCTCCGCGGCGTTGGCGGCGGCGCGCAGGGGGTCGCTTCCCTCGAAGCGCGGATCGCCCTTGCCGCTGGTCCGGTAAGTCACTGCGGACATGTCGGAAAAAACCGCAAGCGCGTCCGGCGGCATGCCGGCGGCACGCAAGGCCTTCCACGAGGATTTCAATTCCTCGTGCGAGTCGATGCACATCACCTTCACCAACTGGCGCAGGGTGTGGAAGGCCTTGCCGGTGAGGGCGCGATCGTAAGTGAAATTTCCCGGATCCCGGTACGGAAGCACCCCGGGCATGGTGGAGAGCATGCGGTTCTCGGTGGTGTACACATCGCGCCGGATGGGGGTGCGGTGCAGGGCGCGGGTGCGCGGACCCTCCGGGCTGCCCGGTAGGGCAAACCAAAGCCGCTGGGCGCGCGACGTGAGGCAGAACTCGACAAAGGCCTGCGCGATCTCCGGACGCGGGGCTCCTTTGAGCACCGCCACCGGATCGGCACTCAGGGTGGTGCCGCCACGCGGCGCGGTCCAACGCACGCGCGGAGCCCCGTCGCGGGTGCGGAGCTGCTCGGCATAGGACCTGCCGTAAAAATCGATGCACATCCCGGCGGCGGCGTTTCCCTGCCCGACATCGTGCGGAATCTTGGAGGCGCTGTCGGTAAAGTAGCGCGCGTTGGCAGCCATCCGCTGAATGAGCCGGAGACCGGCCTCCCACCCTTCGTCGATCGCCGCCAAATCCCCCGGACGCTCGCGCAATCGCCGCTGGATCTCTCCCTGCACCACCAATTCAAAAGTCCGCGCCACGGAACCGCTCTTGGTGGGATCGGCCAAGGCCAGCAAACCGGCATAGCGTGGATCCGCGAGATCGTTCCACGACTCCGGCGGCGGCAAACCAAGACGACGGATGACATCCGGGTTGTGGCAAATGCCGAACTGCGAAAGACAAGTGCCCACCCAATCACGCCCCTGCGAAACATACCTCTCCCCGGTAAAAGTCTCGGGAATCGGAGCATCACCCCCGAACAATCCGGGCATGCTCTCAAACACACGCAAGCGCTCGAGCCGACCCTTGGAGGACTGGCCCGCGAAGTCGGGCTCGCCACCACCGAAAAAGACATCGATCCCGATGCCTTCGCGCCCGGTTTCCTCGGCGGCCTCGAACCCGGCATCAAGCACCATGCGGATCTCCGAGGTGCCGCCCGGCGTGCGCCAATCAATGTAGATGCCACGCCCGGTGCGCTCCCGCCACCACGCGGCAAAGGCCTCGCCAAACTCATGGCGGATCGATTCGTTGTGCGGGGTAATGACCACCAAGCGGTCCTGGGCCGACCGCGCACTGGCCGTGACCGATTCCCTCCGCAGCAGGATCGGCAGCAGCACGATGGCCGCCAGCAATCCGCAAATGACGGCCACCCGGACTTTCATGGCTCGTCGCGAAGCACCACGACATCCCCGCCGCGCGCCCGCAGACGCACAAGTCCCGCCCCCGGGGAAAGCAATTCCCGCGGATTCATCTCCACGACCTGCTGGGTTCCCAGCGGGGTGTCGACCCAGTACTGGATACGCTGACCCAGATACGATCGCTCGCTGATCCGGCCCTCCACACCATGACCGTCGTCCGCGCCGATGCTCCAAGCCTCCGGACGAATGGACACCTTCACCGGTTCTCCCTCCTGCGGAATCCACGAGGGATCGGTGATGCGGCCCGACAACACCAAGCCGCCGGCTTCCACCTCGATCTCCGTCTTCCCATCCGCGAGGCCGGCGGACGGGCGGCGCAAGATGCCGGGAATCAGGTTGGTCTCGCCAATAAACGCTGCCACATGGGCCGAGCGCGGACTGCGGTACACCTCCTCGGGAGTGCCCGCCTGCGCGATCCTGCCGCGTGCCAGCACGGCCATGCGGTCGGCCATCGCCAAGGCTTCCTCCTGATCGTGCGTGACATACACCGCAGTGAGGCCGTTCTCCTTGACGATGCGCCGAATCT
>CAZMUK010000038.1:0-23733 GCA_964569415.1 uncultured Luteolibacter sp.
GGGTTCGCTCGCCACCGGCGTGACCGCCACCGACCTGGTCCTGCTGGTCACCGAAGTGCTGCGCAAAACAAAAGTGGTCGGGAAATTCGTGGAGTTCTACGGCCCCGGCGCCCAAGCCCTGCCGCTGCCGGACCGCGCCACCATCGCCAACATGGCCCCGGAATACGGCGCCACCATGGGCTTCTTCGGGATCGATGAAACCACCATCTCCTACCTCGAAGGCACCGGCCGTCCCCCGGAACTCTGCCGCACGGTGGAACAGTACTACAAGGCCCAGAACCTCTGGGGCATCCCGGCCGATCGCAACGCACTGGAGTTTTCCCAGATCGTGGATATCGACCTCTCCTCGGTGAAGCCCGGCCTCGCAGGACCGAAACGCCCGCAGGACCGCATCGACCTCGATGCACTCAAGCCCACCTGGAACCGCTTGCTCGCCGCACCCGCTCCGGACGGATATCAGAAAACAGCCCCCTCACCCGCGGTCGACACGCCGGAACTCCCCCCGGCACTCGACGCCGTGCGCGACGACCCGACCGGCGTATCCTCCGCCCTCGGCGCGGAAACGGGAGTGATCTCACTGCCCTCGCACGAACCCCGCCACCCGCTCTGGGAAGTGACGGTCGACAGCAAGGACGGTGCCAAGGACACAATCACCCACGGCTCGGTTCTCATCGCCGCCATCACCTCGTGCACCAATACCTCGAACCCGAGCGTGATGATCGCCGCGGGCCTGCTCGCGAAAAAGGCGAATGAAAAAGGCCTCACCGTCAAACCATCCGTGAAAACATCCCTCGGCCCCGGCTCGCGCGTGGTGACCGACTACCTCGGCGAAACCGGCCTCCAAGGGGAACTCGACAAACTCGGCTTCCAAACCGTCGGCTACGGCTGCACCACCTGCATCGGCAACTCCGGCCCACTCGACCCGGGAATCGAATCGGTGGTGAAGGAACACGACATCGTCGCAGCATCGGTGTTGTCCGGGAACCGCAACTTCGAAGCACGCGTCCACCAATCCGTGAAGGCGAACTTCCTGATGTCGCCCCCGCTCGTGGTGGCCTTCGCCATCGCCGGAACCGTCGATATCGACATGACCGCGGATCCGCTCGGCTTCGATACCGACGGCCATCCGGTCTTCCTCCGCGACATCTGGCCCTCGCGCGAGGAGATCGAATCCGCCATGCGCGCCTCGCTCAAGCCGGAGGTCTTCCGCAGGCTCTACACGGGCTTCGCCGACCAAAACCCGAAATGGAACGGGATCCGCTCGTCGGAAGGCACGGTCTATCAGTGGGACCGCGAATCGACCTACATCCAGGAACCGCCGTTCTTCGAGGGCTTCTCCCCCGTGCCGCGCGACATCACGGAAATCAGGAACGCCCGCCCTCTCGGAATCTTCGGCGACTCGGTCACCACCGACCACATCTCGCCGGCAGGCGCCATCCGCAAGGACAGCCCGGCCGGCCGCTACCTGACCCGGCACGGCGTGGAGTTTGCCGACTTCAATTCGTACGGATCGCGCCGCGGCAACGACCGCGTGATGACCCGCGGCACCTTCGCCAATGTCCGCATCAAAAACCTGATGGTGCCCGGCACCGAGGGCGGCGTGACAAAATGGAACGGAGAAACGGTCCCGATCCACGACGCAGCCACCGCCGCCGCGGAATCCGCCACCCCGCTGATCGTGATCGGCGCAGAGGACTACGGCATGGGCTCCAGCCGCGATTGGGCAGCCAAAGGAACCAACCTGCTCGGCGTGAAGGCAGTGATCACGAAGTCCTTCGAACGCATCCACCGCTCGAACCTTGTCGGCATGGGCGTGCTGCCCTGCACCTTCGCCGACAAGACCGACTACGACAAGGTCAAGGACCTCGCCGACGCGACCTTCGACCTGCTCGGCATCGACAACGGACTGAAGCCGAAACAGCAGGCGGTGCTGCGTGTGCACAAAGCCGATGGATCGTCCCTCGATGTCCCGGTAGTGGTGCGCATCGACACTCCGGTGGAAAAGGAATACTACCGCGCCGGAGGCATCCTGCCCTTCGTGCTCGGCCAGATCCTCGCCTGAGGCAGGCCACGGGCGCGGCGCGCCTGCCGCGCCCCCGGTTGCTCACATCCCGGACAACTCCACCAACCGGGTGAAGTTGTTGCTGCTCTTGTTGATGAAGTCGGCGAGGTTCCCCCCGGGAACCGCCCCGCTCCGCAAACGGGCCACCGCACTGTCGGTGAGCACACTCAAGGAAATGGATACCGACTTGAGCCGCGCCGAGGCGATCTCGTCCGCGGTGTAATCGGCCGGTAGCGGGGTGATCTCAATGCCGGTGCCCTTGACCCGGAAGGTTTCCACCGAATTTCCCGCCGCGTCCGGTCCCACCGTGACCGGAACCTGCACCGTCGAACCGGACTTGGAAACCTCGAGATGAAAGGTGAGCGAGAACTGGTGGACATTCTCACAGACGAAACCGGTGACCACATTCGCCTTCTCTTCAGGCAGGCCGAGGGTGCTGCGGATCGTGTCGATCGAGAGTTCGCCGGGGCCGTTGAGCGCCGCGACCAGATCCTCGGCACCAATCACATTCTTCGTGTACGCGACATCCGGATCCACCAACTGGCGGTTCATCACGAAGGTCGCCAAAGATTCCTCCGCCGCTCCGGAGTAGGTCCCCACCACATCCTTGAACTCCAGCCAGTACGCCGAACAGGAAACATCCCCGAAGGAAGTCGCCGCGGAGGTCCCGGAACCCGCGCCCTTGTAACGATCCGTCGCCCCGGTCAGAAACACGAAGTCCACCGCACTCGGACTCGGCTCCGAGCCCGGCCCGGGCTTGGTGGTCCGCTCCCGCGCCACCAACCACTCGGCACTGTTGCCGGTCTTGATCATCAGGCCCTGGAGATCGATGGCCATCGCGTCCAGGATCGAACGCGCCTGCCGCGCCGCACGCAACTCGGCCCGGCTCTTGTTGAAGGTGTCCACCGCCATCGATGTGACCGACACAAGGATGGTGATGATGATGGTGGTGATGACCATCGCGGCCAACAACTCCAGCAGGGTGAAACCCCGCAGCAAGGCAGCAGACCTCCGCTTGCTGGGGCTTGGGAAAAGGCGGGCGGAGGGATTCATCGGGATGCGGCGAGGAAACGGGTGGATACGGGATGCCTCGCCTTGTCGAAGGCGTTGCCGAAGGAAGCTCCGGTGAAGAACCCATCGCTGCGCGAAGACAGGATGTGGAACTGGGCCTGATAGACCAGGGAACCGGCCGTATACGCGTCGGCATCTGCCACCACCGCCCCGCTGACAGGGTCCTTGATGGTTCCCGGAGTACCGAGCACCATGCCGCTTACGCTCTCGATCATCTGCGTGCACTTGACCAGCAGCACCGGACCCTCCACCGCTTCGATGTCATCGAGGAACAGCGTGTCGTCCTTGCGCCGCACCATCGGCACCATCGCATAGTCCTTGCCCGCGATCTTGCCCTTGGCATTCACCAGCGGTTGGGGCGTGCCGTCGGTCCGCGTCGAGGCCAGATCGCCCCGGTACTTGTAGGCGAGCAGAGCGGTGGCCGCGGTCTGCGAACCCTTGACGTACTCAAAACCCTTGGCGAAACCGGTCGGGAAATTTTGGCCGGTCCGCACGGTCACCAGCTCCCTCTCCAAGGTCGCGGCAAGGCGGTCGGCATCCTGCTCGCTGATCGAGCGCCGGATGCCGTCGGCCGCGGGACCGAAGACGGCGACAAACGCACTCAGCAACACCGCAAGGACACCGATCGCGATGACCGTCTCCATCAGGGTGAATCCGCGCAGGATCCGCTTTGCAAGGGGGGCCTTCATGAGCATCCGGGTTTCAGAAATAGGTGGTCGGCGGGTTGGTTCCGAAGATCTGGTCGGGATCGCGGAACACCGAGACCGATCCGTTGCGCATCACCAGGAATCCCCCGAAGTCCCTCTTGGCCGCGGAGGCGTCCACCCGCGGACGATTGGCACCGGTGGCCGCCACATTCTGGTTCCTCTTGCCGATCCCGATCACGAAGGACGCACCGGGATGGCGCGCGATGCCGTCGGCATCGAACTCGTAGACGAAATAGGTCCCGGCGTACGAAGCCTTGAGACCGACAAGATCCGCACTGGTGACGAAGTCCAAATCCGTAGCGGCCTTGTGGTCCTTCTTGCTGAAACTGGTGCTGAAGTAGACATCCTTCGGGAGCACGGAACCGCGCGAGGTGATGACCCACCGCGGAGTGGGATCGGTGGGGGCCACCGGCGCGCCCGTCGTGGCATTGATTTCCTCATGGGCCACCAGCAGCCGCCTGAGTTCGTCGGGCCGGTTGATGTTGAGCGACCTCGCCACCAGTACGCAGGTGCGGACGCGCTTGCCCACCGCCAGATAGCGCGCCTCCTCGAACAGGGCCTCGGCCGAGGACACCCCGCCGGAAACGCTCTTGCCGCCGATGGCATTCATCCCGATGACCCCGATGGTCATGAGGATCGAAATGATGGCGACCACCACCATCATCTCAATGAGGGTGAAGGCCCTCACCCCGGCACGACGACCGGGAATCTCACGAGGAGCGTTCATGGGTTTCTCCCTCCAACTTGCCGCCGATCCCCCGCCCCGCAAGGAAAAAATGTGATTACAACGCACCTACGGAGCAGCTCGGTTCGCCGGGAATCGACCCTTGGCCGGACCCGAAATCCAACGCCAGGCGGGACGGATCATGTCGCGCACATCAAGATGCCTCGCCTGCCAGCCAAGCAAGTCCTTCGCCAGTGAGGGATCGGCCACCAAGGAAGCGGGATCCCCCGGCCGACGCGGCCCGTATCGCACCGGCACCGGACACCCGGTGATTTCTTCCGCCGCGAGGATGATCTCGCGCACCGACACCCCCTTGCCGGTACCCAAGTTGCAACGCAGGGATGCGCCCCCCGCCATCAATCGGTCCAGGGCAAGGGCATGCGCCTCGGCGAGATCAACGACATGAATGTAGTCGCGAATGCAGGTGCCGTCGGGGGTCTCGTAGTCGGTGCCGAAGACCTCGATCTCCGGGATCTGCCCGGCCGCGGCCATCAGCACCCGCGGGATGAGATGGGTTTCGGGTTCGTGATCCTCGCCGATCACGCCGTCCTCGGAAGATCCGCTGGCGTTGAAGTACCGCAGGCACGCGCTGCGCAAGCCCCAAGCCTCACCGCAATCCCGCAGGATCCACTCGACCATCAGTTTGCTGCGGCCATAGGGATTGATCGGATGCTGCGGGCTGTCCTCCCGGATCGGCAAGACCTCGGGCGTCCCGTAGGTGGCACAGGTCGAGGAAAATACGAAGACCCCGCAACCTGCCTCCCGCATCACCTCCAGCAAGACCAACGGCTCGGCGGTGTTGTTGCGGTAATACTTGAGGGGATCGGTGACCGATTCCCCGACATAGGCAAAGGCGGCGAAATGGACCACCGCCGCAAACTGATGCTCGCGGAACAAGCGCCGCAGCAACTCACGGTCGCCCACATCGCCGACGACCAAAAGCACCCCGGGATCGACAATTGCCCGCTCGTGGCCGAAGACGAGATTGTCGAGCACCACCACCCGGCGGCCCTGCGCCACCAGCAGACGCACGGTGTGCGAGCCAATGTAGCCCGCGCCACCCGTCACCAAAACCGCCTGATCCCCGTCCGCCATCGCTTCGGGGCGCATCCAACCGGATCCCGGCACCGGGGTCAACCCACGGGTTTCCGCCGCCGGGCACCCCCGAATTTTCCTGTCGAATTTTCCCCGGGTCCGTGCTGTCCTAAGGTCCATGAACCGCAAACTCCGGGAAACCATCGTCCGCGGCCTGCCCGCTCTCGCCGCCGCGCTGCTGCTGCAGTCGTGCTACTATTCCGATCCGTACGGCACCACCTCCGTGAGCGGCAGCTACAGCTCAGGCTATGGCTACGGCTACGGATACGGAGGCAGCAGCTTCAATACCTCGATCTTCGTAAGCACCGGAAACCCGCGCTGGGGCTACGATCCGTACTGCTACAGCTACTACGATTACCACCGCCGCTGCTACTACGATCCCTATTTGAACGGCTACTACCCGATCGGCTACCGCCCGCCGGTCATCATCGGGGTTCCCCACCCCTACGGCTGGCGTCCGGGACGCGGTGTTTGCCCGCCCCCGTCGTATGTCCGCGGCACGGTGATCTCCAACTACAACAACCGCCTCGAACGCTACCGCGGCTCCTCCTACCAGTGGGCCCGTCAGGTCCGCCAGGCACCGGTGAATCCGCGCCCGGAGGACTCGCGCAACCGCAAGGGCTGGCAGAATTCCCGCCAAGACACCGATACGCGCCCTCCGCTCGGCTACGGAGGTCGTCAAGGGTACACCCGCCCGGGAGTCAGCGAAAACAACCCGTACATTTCGAACCCGAACCGCGTCCGCCCCGGCCAGCAAAGCTCTTACCAGCGCAACCCGGAGCCGCGCTCGGCACGGATCCAGAACCAAGGCCCGCAAACCCGCAACCCCTACCAAGGGAATCGGCAACAGGCGGCCTCGCGCCAACAAGTGCAGAACCGCCAGTACGCGCAACCACGCACCCAGGCACCGCAACAACGCAGCGGGGGCGGAGGCGGCGGCAACCGCAACCGCAACAACCGTCAGGAGGAGTCGCGCCGCTGATGCGATCCGCGCGTTCCCGGCCACCCGCCGGGAACGCCGCCGCACGGAAAGCCGAAAGCCACTCCGCAGTTCAAGAGTCGGTGCCCTCGCGCCGGGCACGCTCCCGGCGCAATTGCCGGAGGCTGATCCGCGGGCGCAGGACCCAGCGCCCCAAAAGCCATCCGGCCAGCCCGCCGCCGAAATGGCAGGCATGGCCAATCCGGAACCAGGAACCGAAACCCTGCCGGTCAAGCCAGACCCCGGGCACGGACACGATCGGGATGCCCCGCGCCGGGTTGATGACGGCAAGCAACAACGCCGCGAGCATCAGGCCCAGCGAAAGATTGCGGGCGGACAAAGGCAGCGGCGCCATCCGCGAATCGGGCGACAAGGTGGCATGCAATACCAACAAAGCCATGCAACCGCCGGAAACACCCACCAGAAGTCCGCTGCCCAATCCCGAATGCAACACGCCTCCGGCGACCACCCCGCAGCCCACTGCACGCAACACCCACCACGGACCGCCGATGTGCTCGATCCGCGATCCGATCACCCAGAGAAACAAGCCGTTCATCCCGACATGCGCCCACGATGCGTGAACCAACCCGTGCGTGATCAACCGCCACCACTCCCCTCCGCGAATGGCCTCGGGACTCAGCCCCATCGCCAGATAAATCCGCTCCGCCCCTGCAACGCCGAAAAAGAACGAAAGCACCGCCTGCACGGCGAGCAACACGCCGACCAAGACCAGACAGGCACGCGCGCGCAGCAGCAACACCCCTTTCCTCCTCCACTCGGCCAACCGCCCGCTTCCCGAGTCCATGGGCGATGAATGCGCCGGCAGCCTCACTCGAGCACCCGCGCGCGCGGTTCGCGGCGAATGGTGTCTTCGCCACCGGCACAAGTGACAAAGGGCCCGCCCTCCAGCGGAGCCACCCCCGTGAAAGCAACATCCGGCATCTCGGAAGGACGGCCGGCCAACGGGAAATCCTTGCGCAAGGGATGGAAGGGATAGCCCTCCCACATCAGGATCCGCCGCAAATCGGGATGCCCGGAAAACCGAATGCCCATCATGTCCCACACCTCGCGCTCGTGCCAGTCGGCCGCAGGCCACACTCCCGCGGCACTCGGCACCTCGCCGTCCTCCGCCACCGCCACCTTCACCCGCAAATGCCGCGAATCATCAAGCGTGGCAACCTCGTACACAACCTCGAACCGCGGATCGTCCCCGAAATGATCCAAACTGGAAATGTCGAGCAAGAGAACATAACCCAACTCTTCCTTGCAGTGCCGCAACAGGTCGAAAAGAACCGCCAACGCCGCCACCACGGTCACCTCGCCGCGGAAACGACCCACCGAGAGAATCCCGTCGCCGAAGCGCTCCCGGAGTCTGGCGGCATCCTGCTCGGCGGACATGGCGGACATCAGGTGACTTGTTCGAAAAACTCCCTCTTCTGCTCCATCGTGGAGGACTCGCCCTCGATCTTGCGCTGCAGCTTCATCAGGCCTTCGATGAGCGCCTCGGGCCGGGGCGGACACCCGGAAATGTAGACATCGACCGGAATCAGGCGGTCGATTCCCTGCAGCACGGCATAGCTGCGGTACATGCCGCCGCTCGAGGCACAGGCGCCCATCGCCACACACCACTTGGGCTCCGGCATCTGGTCCCAGATCCGCTTGACCGCCAAAGCCATCTTGTAAGTGACCGTGCCGGATACAATGAGCACATCGCTCTGCCGCGGAGAAAAACGCATGACCTCCATCCCGAACCGGGAAATGTCGAAACGACTCGATGCAGTGGCCATCAACTCGATCGCACAACAAGCGAGCCCCATCGGCATCGGCCAGAGGGAATTCTTGCGCATCCAGTTGATCGCGGCATCCACGCGCGTGACGATGATGTTGCCCTCCACCCGCGAATCATAGGCGGTCTGGAGGGTGCTGGTGGGGCGTTCCGTCGACATGGATCTGGCGCTCGCGACGGACTCTGCCTCCGTCGGGAGCACCGCTCAAGCGCTTTGTCGGACAAATCCGCGGAAAACGACGGCAACGCAGCGCCCCCGGCACCCGGCCAGCCACAACTCGCGGATCAAGGGGGCTCCGAAACCGTCACCGCGATGTCCTGGCTGACGCTGGTCCCATCGAGGTCGGTCGCAGTCACCGTCACCACGGCGCTTCCGACGGCCTTCCCGGTCACCACCACCTCCCCACCGGAAACAACCGCGTCGGCCACCGCAGGGTTGCTGCTCGCGACGCCGTAGGTGAGGAACGCCGGAACCGAAACAGCCGTGACCCGCACCAGAGTGGCGGGATCGATTGTCACCGGTGCGGTGCCCGTGACATTCACCGGCACATCCTCGAGCGCAACCGAGGAACCGCCGATCGGCACGGTGTAGTCACCCCGGGGCAAGCCGTCGACCTGCCGGAACAAATCCATGCCGGTGCCGGCGATGCGCCCGAACACCGAGAAACCACCGTTCTGGTTGTCGAGATTGGGCGCGTTGAAATCGGAAAGATTGATGAAGAACTCGCTCGTGGCGCTGTCGGGGTCGCCGGGCAGCTTGGCAAACGCGACCGTGCCCTCGAGATTGGAAATTCCCGGTTCGTTGACCAGCGGCGGGAAGGTCGCGACCTTGGAGAAACCGCCCCCGGTCTCGGCGTAGCCGCCGCCTTGGACGACAAAGCTGCTCACCGAGCGATGAAAGAAGGTCTGCGCGTAGCGGCCGGCATCGATGTAGGCAAGGAAGTTGGCCACCGACGCGGGCGCAGCACGATCGAACAACACGATGTCAAAGGTGCCGAGACTGGTGGTGAACCGGCGCGCCGCCGAGGTGTCGGGATCGGCGAATTTCCCGGCCAAGGCCCGCCGCGCCTCACCACCCACCGTTACGGCACAATCATCGAAGGCCGCCGCCGTCACCGGAGCCGCAGGCGCTCGCACAATCCGCAACCGCAGGGTCGATTGCGAAACATGTCCGCCCGCGAACGAGGCCTCCAAGGCAACCGCTGCAAGGCCGTCCTCCGTCGGAGTGCCCAAAATGGTGCGCGTCGCGGAATCATACGACAACCCTGCGGGAAGCCCGGCGACCTGGATCGAGGCGAGCGTATCGGGATCGGAGACCTCGAGCACCTTTTCAAACGGAACATTCCATAGGATCGGCGGATCCAGATCGCCGATGAACCCGTCGAGCGTCGTGGCGGTCACGGCAGCGGTGGAGAGGGACTCGACCGTCGCATCGTAGGCCGATACCCGGAAATCATACGAGGTGCCGGGTTCAAGGCCGCGCACGGTGGCGGAACTGCTGTTGGCGGGAACATACAGGTCGTTGAACGCGAGTTGCCCGGTCACCCGGTACTGCACACGGTAGCCGAGTTCGCGGGTGGACTCGTCCTTCCACCCGAACACCGCCGAACGCTCGGCGATGGAACTCACCGCGGGATTGATCGGCGGCTTGAGCTTGGCGGTCTTCACCGTGGCGACATTGGAATAGGGGGAGTACTCCTTTTGCCCGAGCAGCGCCCGAAACGCCCGCACCCGGAACGACAAGTCCTCGTCCAACGGAAGCCCGCCGATCGGAGTCACCGAGGAGATCCCGGTGGCGACAGATCCCAACAACGCGAAATCCCCGTTGGCGCGTCTCCACTCGATCTCGGTTCCCTGCTCCAAGGAGGATCGGTTTTTCCACGCAAGGGAAACCCCGGCCTCACCCTCGGAAAGCGCGGCGAGATCCGTCGGCGCGCGGAACCCCGGAATCGGCGCCACGGAGAGCACCGGTGTGGATGCGGAAGCGGACTCAAGCACGAGATCCTGCCCTTGCTGCCGTGCTCCCACCGCACGCAACGCGAAGAAATGCGTCCTGCCCGCGCCAAGACCCGTCACCAAATGGCTGGTGCTGTTCCCCGGCAAAAGGAGCTGGGTTTCCGTGGCATCTCCCTCCTCGCTGTAAAACAATTGATAATTCGTCTCGCGCGCGGAGTTGTCGGCCCACGAAAGCCGCACCGATGTCTCGCCCTCCGGCGTACCGGAAAACCCGGTGGGAGCCTTCAACGGCGCAGAGCGCACGCCGGCCGTGTTGGAATACGCGGAAAAGGTCCGCACGCCGCCGACATCCCGGAACCCGCGCACCCGGAACTGCAAGTCGGTGTCCATCGGCAGGCCGCCGATGACGGGAACCTCGGTTGCATTGGCTCCCACGGTGCCCAGCACGATGAAATCCCCTCCGGCGCGAACCGATACCTCATAGCCGGATTCGGCCGCAGACCGGTCTCTCCACGAGATCCCCACTCCGGGCTCGCCCTTGGAAACCGCGGTGAGCTGCGTGGGGGCGAGAAAGCCAACCAAGGTGGCGGTCGCGACCTTGCTGTACGGGGTGAACACATCCTTGGTGGTCGTGCCGACGACCTTTCTCTTGGTGCCGCGCAAACGAAAGGAATAGGTCTGACCGGGATCGAGACTCTCGATCGAAAGGTCGTAGGATTTCGCGACGGAAAGCACACCCAAGGCTCTCCATTCACCTCCCTGCGGACGCATCCCCACCTCGTATCCGGTTTCACTGCTGCAGAGGTCCTTCCACCTGAGCCTCACCCGACCATCCCCTTCGCCGGTGGCGGTGAATTTCCCGGGCGCGGCAAAGGTGGCCTTGGCCGGTGCCGTGACAGTCATGGTGGCCGATGGCTTGGAGAAACTCCCCTTGCCACCGGCCTTGGTGTAGGCCCGCACCGCGAAACTGACCTTCTTTCCCGGCAGTTCGGGGGTCACCACGATATGGGACCGGAGACCGGGAGTATCGAGCAAGGTATAGCGGATCAACTTCGCCGCCGGCTCCACCCCGACCAGGATCTCCCACCCGGCTTCGTTCGAGGAACGGTCCTTCCAATCCAACTGGAAGGCATTCACCCCCAGAGCTGCGACCTTGAGCCCGGACGGCGCGGCAGGGGCCTTGGCCGCGGCAGTCCCCGCGACCAACAACCAACAGGCCACCCACGCGAATTTGTTCATCCCGAAAGGCAAACCCTAACCCCAAAGAGACACCACGCAAGCCCGGCCTCGATCCGGCAAAGCCCGGTCAGCCGTCGGCCAACCACCCGGCGGCACGGCTCGCGTAGTAGGTGACGATCATCGAGGCCCCGGCCCGCTTGACCGCCAACAGAGACTCGAGCACCGCCGCCCGCTCGTCGATCCACCCGGAGGCGGCCGCACTCCGCAACATGAGATACTCGCCGCTCACTTGGTAGGCTGCCACCGGCAAACCGACCGACCGCGCCACCAGCGAAACGACATCGAGGTAGGGCCCCGCGGGCTTGACCATCAGAATGTCCGCTCCCTCGGCCTCGTCGAGAAGTGCCTCGCGCACCGCCTCGCGCGCGTTGGCGGGATCCATTTGGTATGTCTTCTTGTCACCTTCCTTCGGCGCGGAATCCAAGGCACCGCGAAAGGGTCCGTAGAAGGCGGACGCATACTTGGCGGCGTAACTCAGGATGCCGGTGCCGGTGAACCCCCCGGCATCCAGCGCCGCACGGATCGCCGCCACCCGCCCGTCCATCATGTCGGACGGAGCCACGATGTCGGCACCGGCACGGGCGTGGGAAAGGGCCTGACGGCACAGCACCTCGACCGTGGGGTCGTTGAGCACCTCGAGGCCGCCGCACGCAGCGCGCCCGACAATGCCGTCGTGGCCGTCGGAGTTGTACGGGTCGAGCGCGATATCGGTGATGACACACAGTGAAGGATGCGCCTTCTTCAAGGCCCGCACCGCGCGCGGCACAAGGCCGTCCTCCCGAAAACACTCCGCCGCGTCCGGAGTCTTGAGGTCCTCTGCAATCTTGGGAAACAACACCACCGCCGGAACACCCGCGGCATGCACCGCACCTGCCTCGCGCACCAAACCCTCCAAACTCCAACGCACCAACCCGGGCAGGGATGCGATCGGCTCGTCTTGCGCCCCCTCATGCACGAACAGCGGCTGGATCAGGTCGCCGGCGACCAATGCCGTCTCCCGCACAAGGGCGCGGATCGATTCAGTGCGGCGGTTGCGGCGGGGACGGATCATGGTCGGGAACGCCCGGGTGGCTCCGGTTCGGCTCAGGATTCATGCGCGATCGCCAACGCATTCGCAACCGCATAGTCCCGCCCGTGGGAAAGACTCACCTTGATTTCCCCCACCCCGCAGGCCCGCGCGTGCTCCAAGGCCCGCCCGGCCAACCGCACTCCCGGCACTCCCCGCGCATCGCGCACCACCTCGATCTCCACCAGCCCGGCCCGCGCGCCTATCCCCGTACCCAAGGCCTTCGCCACTGCCTCCTTGGCGGCGAATCGCGCGGCATAATGGGTCGCCGGCCGCGCCTTTGACCCGCAGTACGCCCGCTCGTCATCCGTGAAAACCCGCTGCAGGAAGGCCTCGCCGGAACGGTCGATCGCCAGTTCCATCCGGCCGATTTCGACGATGTCGACCCCGATGCCGAAGACCTTCATCGCTCCCCTCCCCCGTCACCCACCATCAGGGCCTTCATCTCCGTCACCGCCGAACGCATGCCGACAAACACCGCCCGCGAAACGATCGAGTGACCGATGTTGAGCTCGACCAAATGCGGCAACTCGCGCACCCGCACGATGTTTTGATAGTTGATCCCGTGGCCGGCATTGACCTGCAGTCCCGCCTGACGGGCACCCTCCGCGGCATCGCACAGCTTGCGGTACTCGTGATCCTGCGCAGCGCCGGAGGCGTTCGCAAAGGCACCGGTGTGCAGCTCCACCATTTCCGCACCCGTGGCCGCGGAAGCCTCTACCTGCCCAAGCTCGGGATCGATGAACAAACTCACCCGGATGCCGCCGTCCCGGAGCATCGCCACCGCATCGCTCACCCGCCGGCCGCCACCCGCCACATCCAGCCCGCCCTCGGTGGTGATTTCCTGCCTCGTCTCGGGCACCAGACAGGCGAACTGCGGTTTGAGCCTCAAGGCGATCGCGATCATCTCCTCGGTCACCCCCATCTCGAAGTTGAACGGAAGACCCACCTCTCCGCGCAAACGCAACGCGTCTCGCTCCTGCATGTGCCGCCGGTCCCCCCGCACATGCACGGTGATGGAATCCGCCCCTCCCGCGCGCGCCTCGTGACCGGCCAACACCGGACAAGGCTCGGCATTCGCGCACCAAGGGTCGTCGGCATACCGGGCCTGACGCAGCGTGGCGACATGGTCGAGGTTGACTCCCAACAGCAGAGGCATGGCCTGCGATTAGCCCTCCCCGCCCCATTCGGCAAGGACGGGTTGCCCGCTCACGGCGGCGAAAGCAAGGAAAAGGGCCACATGGGAATGTTGCGCAGGATGCCGAAGGCAATCACGGCACCCGCGAGGATCCAGGTCCCGACCACCCCGAAATGCAGCCGCCACGGCAAGGGGCGCGCCCGCACCCAACCGGCCAACTCCAAGGCACAACCCAGCAACGCCAACGGCAGCAGCACCACCCCCAGCGGATTGCAGCGGAAGGCCCGCGCAAGGTCTCCGGTCAATAAGGCATGCGCCGCCCGCGTCATCCCGCAGCCGGGACATTCCAACCCGGTCGTCCGGTGAAACAGACAGCCAGGCCAAAACGGCCAACCGGGCCCGAGCCGGACCAGCAAAAAACAACCGAAGGCCAGAACCGCCGCACCACCCAACACGAGCAGCAACCGCCCGGGACGGATCGCAGCGCACGGATTCATTGGAGGCCGCTACTGAACCCGACGATCACAACAAAAAGAACATACAGCACCACGGACACAAGGCCGCACCAGAACGCCACCCAGCACCATTTCCTCGCGGAGTCGGAGGCAGCCTTCGCCGCATCAAGGGCACCGGCAGTCCTGAGTCCGTCGACCTTCGCCGCATGGACGATGGCGACAATCCCGAAGGGCAAACAGCACAGGAGAGTGAGGACGATCGACTGCCAGAGATAGTTGGGAATGTGCGTGGAATACGGATCCGGCGCAACCGACTGCTGGTAGGTCGGCACATGGTGAACATTCGGAGGAGCCGCGACCGGCGGCATGGCGACCGGCGGAGCCATCGGGGCACCGGAAGCCGCGGAAAGCCCGGGAACCGACGACGCGGGTTTCCAATCGCTCATGCCTTCCCGCCATACGAGGTCGGAGGGCAGCAACTCGCCCGAGGAAAGTTTCGCACGCAGATCCTCATCCGATACCGGGCCCAATTGGCTGCCGCCCTTCGCATAATACCAGTTCATGACAGGACAGCCCTACCCGCCAGGGATGCCCCCGGCAATCCCAAAGCCGCGGGCCACCGCAATCTCACTCCATCACCAAACGCTCCCAATCGCCGATTTCCTCCCGCCCCTCACCCTCGCACGGCAGCAACCATACCCTCCCCCGCTCCACCCAAAACACGGCCAACTGCTGGAAACGCCGACCCATCTCCACCACCTCCCGCTCATCCGCCACCACACCGAAACCGGGCTCGGCATGAGAGAAATCCTCGGACCCTCCGGTCACCGGGAAAAACCCATGACCCGCCCGCGCAATCTCGGAGCGCAATGCAGCGGTTGCCCGCTCGTTCTCGGCATCATCCACAGTCCTGCCGTAGGGATTGCAGGCGGTCACAACCCCGAACCGCTCCGGCAGTACACCCGCAGGCAACGCAGCGCGGAAACGCACCCGGTAAAACCCGGGCTCGGCGGAAAACCGCCGCTCACCCCCGGAAGAGGAATCCATCGTCAAGCACCCCTCCTTTCGGAAAACCTCCCGCACAAGATCCGGGCATCCGGAACAAGTGAAAGCCGGGAAGTCGGGTGGACGACAGGTTGCAAGCCCATGATGGGTGCGGGTTCAGGCTCTAAGAGGGGCACGGAAATGAACTGAAACCAACGCACCCGGAACGCAAGCGAAACAGTTGTCATTTCCCGACAGAAACCACCGCAAGCAAACCACCCTGCGCGACCTTGCTTGACAGCCCGCGGCCCAGATGAAACAAGCACGACCATGCCCCTCTCCCCCCACCAAGAATCCGCTCCGTCGCGGGCATCGGTGCTCTGGATTCTTTGGTTCGCAAGCCTGACCGGACTGATCGCAATGCAGATGACGGTCGGCGGAGGAATCCCTGCAGGACCGGACGCAACAAAGCCGGAAACGATCCATCGATTGCTGCCGATCGGATTGGCGACCGGTGCCTTGATCATCCGGTTCTTCGTCATTCCCCGCTTCAAGGAACTCAGGGAGAAATTGCCACTGATGCTCGTGGGCCTGGCGCTCGCGGAAGCCGCGGGGATCTACGGCTTCATCGCCATCGACCCATCAGCCGGAACCACCCGCCTCACCGTCTTCCTTTTTTCAATCTTGTGCATCCTCGCATCCGCACCGGTTTACGCGACGGCAGGAATTCCGGGCAGCGGCTTGCGGTGAGGAGTGCAGGCACACGGGCGTGGCGGCGGGGATGCCCGCAAAAAGCAGGCTTCGGAACCGCGCGCAGCCCCCTTCACTTGCCCCACTTGGCAAGCAAGGTGGCGGCCAACTCGCCCGGCGTCTCGGCCACCGCGATGCCGCACTCGGCAAGCACCGCCTTCTTGGCCTGAGCGGTGTCCTCCGCCCCGCCGACAATCGCCCCGGCGTGACCCATCCTCCGCCCGGGAGGCGCGGTGGCCCCGGCAATGAATCCGGCCACCGGCTTGCGGCAGTGATCACGCACCCAGCGTGCCGCCTCGACCTCGGCCGTGCCGCCGATCTCGCCGATCATGATGATGGCCTCGGTCTCGGGATCGTCGTTGAACATCCGCAGGACATCGAGATGCGAAGTGCCGTTGATCGGGTCGCCGCCGATCCCGACACAGGTGCTCTGGCCGTACCCGAGACGCGTGAGCTGCCAGACGGCCTCGTAGGTGAGGGTGCCGGAACGGGAAACGACTCCGACATTCCCCCGCTTGTGGATGTAGCCGGGAGCGATGCCGATGCGGCAGCCGCCGTGACTGTCCTTGCCGGTGCCCGGCGTGACGATTCCCGGACAGTTCGGACCGATCAGGCGCGAAGGGGATCCCTGGAGCATCGCCTTGACCCGCATCATGTCCATCACCGGAATGCCCTCGGTGATGCAGACGATCAATTCCACTCCGGCATCGGCCGCCTCGAGAAAGGCATCGGCCGCGAAAGCCGGCGGCACGAAAATCGCCGAGGCATTGGCTCCGGTCTGTGCCACGGCCTCGCCCACGGTGTCGAACACCGGCACGCTGCCCTCGAAGACCGTGCCGCCCTTGGTCGGAGTGACCCCGGCGACGACCTTGGTGCCGTATTCAAGCGAAAGCCGCGCGTGACGCGCCCCGAAACTGCCGGTGATGCCCTGGATCAGGACCTTGGTGGATTCGTCAACGAGGATGGACATGGGAAGAAGTCGGTAAAGGGTTGGTCTCAGGAAACAGCGGCGACGATCTTGCGGGCGCCGTCGTCCATGCCGTCGGCGGAAACGATGTCGAGCCCGGACGCCGCAAGCGTGGCCTTGCCGGCATCGACATTGTTGCCCTCGAGGCGCACCACCAGCGGCAGGGACAAGCCGGTCTCGCGCGCAGCGGCCACCACACCCTCGGCCACGACATTGCAGTCCATGATGCCGCCGAAGATGTTGATGAAGATGCCCTTCACATTCGGGTCGCCGAGAATGATCTTGAACGCGGCAGCCACCTGGTCCTTGGAGGCTCCACCCCCCACATCGAGGAAATTCGCGGGATCGCCGCCGTGGTGCTTGATGATGTCCATCGTGGCCATCGCCAGCCCGGCGCCGTTGACGAGACAGGCGATGTTGCCGTCCAGCCCGATGTAGTTGAGCTCGTGCTCGGCGGCAGCCACCTCGCGGGGGTCCTCCTCGTCGCGGTCACGCATGGCCGAGATCTCGGGATGACGGAACAGGGCGTTGTCGTCGAAATTGAACTTGGCGTCCAAGGCATAGACATGGTCGTCGCCGGTGATGACCAAGGGGTTGATCTCCACCATCGAGCAATCGCACTCGATGAACAACTTGTAGAGGGCGTGCAGCAGCCGCCCGAACTGCCGCGCCGTGGTGCTGAGGCCGAGCTTCTGGCAGAGCTTGCGGACCTGATAGGCCTGCAGGCCGGCCAAGGGATGGACTGTCTCGCGCAGGATCTTGTCCGGCGTCCTTTCGGCCACCTCCTCGATGTCCATGCCGCCCTCGGTGGAGGCAATGATGACCGGCCGGCCCGAGGCACGGTCCATCAAAATGGCAAGATAGAGCTCCTGGCGGATGGAAACCGACTCGGCGATCATGACCTTGCGCACCAAACGCCCGGCCTCTCCGGTCTGCTTGGTGACCAAGGTCTGCCCGAGCATCTTTTCCGCCACATCGCGCGCGGCCTCGGGCGAATCCACAAGATGCACGCCGCCCTTGAACCCGTTGGTAAACACCCCCTTGCCGCGGCCGCCGGCATGAACCTGGGACTTGACGACGAGATGACCGACCCCAAGCCAGCGCGCGGCATCGTAGGCCTCCTTGGGCGTGGAGGCCGCCCGGCCCTTGGGACTGGGGACACCGAACCGGTCGAAAAGCTCCTTGGCCTGATACTCGTGGATGTTCATGGGGAAAAGGGGCCGCTTCGGCCGGGCGGGAAGCTATGTCCCCGACTCCGCGCCGGTCAAGGCATCCTCCCGGGAAAATCGAGACCCGCTTTTTCCCCGTCGCAGCCCGCCCTCAGAGGCCGATCTCCCGGGCCACGCGCGCGATCGCCAGCGGGTACACGCGGTGCTCGGCCTCCTGGATCCGCGCATGCAAGGACTCCGCCGTATCTCCCGCCATCACCGGCACCCGCTCCTGCAGCACCACCGGACCGGTATCCATCCCCTCGTCCACCCGGTGAACCGTACAACCGGTCTCGGCCACCCCGGCCTCCAAGGCCTGCCTCCACGCCTCCAATCCCGGAAACGCAGGCAACAAGGACGGATGAATGTTGAGGATCCGGCCGGGAAACGCCGCAAGCAAAGGCCCTCCCACCAATCGCATGAAACCCGCAAGACATACAAGATCGACACCCGCCGCTCGAAGTTGATCGACCACCCCCCGCTGCGCCTCCTCCGGAAACCGACTGCGAAAACCACCGCAATCGATCGCGCCTGCGGCAATCCCCTGCCGCCGCGCCCGCTCGAGAATGAACGCATCGGGCTTGTCCGAAAGGACCAACACCACCGAGGCATCAAGCGATCCCGCCGCAATCGCATCGAGAATCGCCTGCAGGTTGGAACCCGATCCCGAACCAAGCACCCCGATCCGCATGCGCCCCGGTACAATCCGCAATGCCACCCTGCCAAGCCCAAACAAACCGGAGCCATGCGGGGAAGCGAGAAGATGACGAAGGCCAGAAGCGAGATGCAAGTGAAGAGAGCCTGAAAAAACCTTCGAACAACTCAGGCTCAACAAGGAACAAAAACAAGCCCTCCCTTTCGCGTTCATTCGCGGTTGTATCTCTTCTCACCGCCTTTCCGCCTTTCCGCATTTCAGCATTTACCCTTTCCCCTTTCCCCTTTCCCCATCTCCCTTGACCCTCCTCCGGTCCGCGGTTTGACTGCTTCGGGTGCTCCGAGACCGGCCCTGTGCCGAAAGCCCTGCTCCTGCCGCGTATTCCCTATTCCGAATCTTCACCGATCACCCATGAGCGTTGGCAATCCCGGCACGGCCAAGCACCTGCAATGGAGGCTGGAGTGCTTGGGCCATACATTCATCGAATGCATCGCGGGTCTTCTGCCCGGAACATGGGTTTTCCGTCTCGGCGAATGGCTTGGGTCCCTGCTCTGGCTCCTGATGGGCAAACGCCGCCGCATCGTGATCCGCAACCTGCGGATCGCCTTTGCGGGAGAAAAGTCCCCCGGGGAAATCCGCGCACTGGCAAGGGAAAGCTTCCGCCGCAGCGGCGCCAACCTGATCTCGGTGGCACATGCGGCACGGCTACCGGTGGAACGCCTGCACGAGGTGATCGAAATCTCCAATCCGGACCTGCTGCGCGAAACCATCGCGTCCGGCCGGGGCGTTGTCCTGCTTCTCGCCCACATGGGAAATTGGGAACTGCTCAGCAGGATCGGACATTTGTTCCCCAAGGGATCAAGGACCGGCGCCTTCTACCGCCCGCTCAACAACCCGCTCCTCGACCAGCGCGTGCTGGCCCGCCGCGAGGCCGACGGCACCCGCATGTTCTCCAAACGCGATGACTTCCACCGCATCGCCGCCTTTCTCCGCGAAGGGGGCATCGTCGGGGTTTTGGCCGACCAACGCGTCGGGTTGCAGGGCGAAGTGGTGTCGTTCTTCGGCAGGCTCACGCGGGCCACTCCGCTTCCATCACTGCTTGCCCGACGCACGAAATCGCAAGTGCTGGCCCTTTCGCTCGTCACGTCCTCACCGGGCCGTTGGCGCGCGGAGTTCATCCCGGTGGCCCACCCGCCAAGCACGGCCCATTGCATGGGCGCACTAGAGACGGCCATGAGAAAAGACCCGGCGGATGTGTTCTGGCTCCAGGAACGCTGGAAGACCTATGTGCGCGCCAACCATGCCATCAGCGCATGGATCGGCGATGATGCCGCGACGGGATCCAAAAGACACCGAATGGTGCTCTGGCTGGCCGGAGACCGCACCGGATGGGTCCTGCCGCCGCAGTGGAACCACCCCGACGCAAGCTACGAGGCGGTCCTCCCGCCGGAGGGAGACATCCCGGCAGGCTTTCCTCCGCTGGTGCGCATCCACCGCAGCGGACCGATTCCTGCCGCCACGCTGCTGCGCGATATTGACGATGCGGATCGGTTGCCGGTCGATATGATCCTCGCGCCGAGTCCGGATGCCAATCTCGCCGCGGCGGCCGCCCGCGAATCGATCCCCCTTCTCGTCCTGCCATGAAGGTTGTCCAAATCCTTCCCGAACTGAACTCCGGCGGCGTGGAACGCGGCACGCTCGAGATCGCATCCTTCCTTGTGCGGAAAGGACACGAGGCACTCGTGGTATCCAACGGCGGACGAATGGTCGGCGAACTCGAGGCAAGCGGCGCGCGCCATGTGACAATGCCCGTCCACCGCAAGCATCCGGTGTCCTTGCTGCAGGTGAGGGTGCTGCGCCGGTTTCTCGCCGCTGAGAAACCCGATATCCTCCACATCCGCTCGCGGGTCCCGGGATGGATCGCCTGGCTGGCATGGCGCGGCATGGATCCCAAAACGCGCCCAAGGCTCGTCTCCACCGTCCACGGGTTTTACTCGGTCAACGCGTACTCGGCCATCATGACCAAGGGCGAACGGGTCATCGCGGTCTCGGAGAGCGTCAGGGAATACATCCTGCACAAGTATCCAAAAACGGCCCCGGCCACGATCCGCACGATCCACCGCGGCGTGGATCCCGTTGCATATCACCCGGCCCACCAACCGCCTGCGGCGTGGACCGACTCATGGAGGAGGGATCATCCGCAATTGCATGGAAAGCAAGTGTTGCTGCTGCCGGCGCGCATCACCCGCTGGAAAGGCCAGGAGGATTTCCTCAGCCTGATCGCGGACTTGAAACGGAGCGGACGCAGGGTGCACGGACTGCTCGCCGGGGAAGCGCACCGGTCGAAACAATCGTTTCTGCGCGAACTGCAAACCATGACCGCAACCCTCGGCATCAACGACGATGTGACCTTCCTCGGCCACCGCACGGACCTTCGCGAGGTCATGGCATCATCGGACCTGGTACTCTCGCTCTCGCGCGATCCCGAGGCCTTCGGCCGGGTCTCGCTGGAGGCAATGGCACTGGGCAAGCAGGTGCTGGCCTACGCCCACGGCGGCGTGGGAGAACAACTCACGGCCCTCTTCCCCCAAGGCGCGGTGCCTCCGCGGGACACTCGCGCGCTTGCATCGGCCTGCGAAAGGTTACTCGACTCCGGCGAACGACCGCGGGCGGTGACAGCTCCCTTCACACTGGAATCGATGTGCCGGTCCACCACCGAGGTCTATTCGGAACTCAGCACCGCTCCCCGACCAAGCTCATGATCGTCAGCCACCGCCACCGCTTCATTTTCATCAAAACCCACAAGACCGCGGGCAGCAGCATGGAAATGGCGCTCGCACCACTCTGCGGACCCGAGGATATCATCACGCCGATGGAGTCGAACCGCGACTCGGGCCTCCCCCGCAATTTCCACCCGGAAAACACACTCGGCCGCGCCTACGCTGCCTCGCGACTGCTCCGCAAAACGATCCACCGCGAGTCCCGCCTGATCTCGCCCTGGTACTGGGAACACATGCCCGCCCTGCGCGTGCGCGAACTGGTCGGCCGCAAGACCTGGGACTCTTACCACAAGTTCTGCTACGAAAGAAATCCGTGGGCCAAGGTGGTGTCGTATTACAACTGGAAAAAACACGGCCAAGGCCGCACGATGCCGGCATTCCGCGACTATGTGCTGCACAAGACCCGCCGCCTGCCGATGGATGCCCGACTCTATTTCGAGGGAGAGACCTGTCTGGTGGACGAGGTGCTGGATTTCGAGGGATTCGCGGAAAACTTCCCCGCGCTCTGCCGCAGACTCGGCATCCCCTTCGAGGGACCGCTGCCTCGCGAGAAAACAGGCATCCGCCAGGAAAAGAGCGGAGACTACCGCGGGTACTACGACCCGGATACCCGCGCGAAGGTCGAGGAATGCTTCCGGCGCGAAATCGGGCTGAAGCAATACCGTTTTTGAAGGAAAAACCGATGGAGGACCTGCAGGTCTGGATGCTCGACGACGGAACACCGGGCCATTGGTCAATGACCGAAGGCCTGGTAAACCTCTTTGCGAAAACGCGCAAAGTACGCCCGCGCCGGATCCCGCTGCGCTGGCGCTGGGGCCCGGCCCGACAGGTGCTTCAACGGCTTGCCGCCTCCGGTGCACCCATCCCGCCGCGCCTGCTTCACGCGGCTGTCCGCATCGAACTCCCCGACTCCCGTCCGGGACTGATCGTATCGCGCGGCGGCGCCACCCTGCTGCCCAACGCATGCCTCGCCCGCGAATACGGCACGCCGAACATTTTCATCGGAACCCTGCGCGGCATGCCGGAGTCGGCATTCTCCGCCGTCGTGCTGCAGCGCGAGGAATTGAACCACGATCCCTATTTCCCGCTGCCCGCGGCACCGACCCGCATCGACCCCGCCACGCTCGCAGAAGCGGCACACGACTTCGCGTGGTCCCACGGCCCGCCCGACACACCCGCCGCATGCTTGCTGCTCGGAGGAAACGGATCCGGCTTTTCCTATCGCACCGGGGACTGGACGAACATCGCCCGCGGCGTGGCGGCTCTCCACACATCCGCAGGCATCCGCTGGTGCGTGGCGAGTTCACGCCGCACACCGCCGCATGCGGAGGAAATCCTGCGCCGCGAAATCCCCGCCGCCGCACTTCACGAAACCTGCTGGTGGCACCGCGGCGACCGACGCTCCTGCCTCGCACCTTTTCTCGGGGCCTCCCGCCAAGCGTACTGCACCGTGGAAAGCATGTCGATGCTCGAGGAATGCGTGAACGCCGGCATCCCGGTGCAAGCCCTGTCCCCCGACGGAGGCAGCCCCGCCAAGGCCTTCGGCGCCTTCCTCTCCAGACGCGAACGCGAGGGACGACTCGCGATCACCCCCATCCCGAAGTTCGCCGCCGGGCACAGCACCGCTCCTCCCGGAGGATGGAAGCCGCTGCCACCCGGCGCAATGGCCGATCAGGCTGCGGCACTGCTGCGCAAGCTGGGTCTGCTCCCCTGAGATCCCGCCTTGCGGCAAGCCCTCGCGGCCGCCATAACCACAACCACCGATGTGCGGCATCCTCCAGGTCCTCTCGCGCCACCACCCGGTGCCGCGCCCCCGCTTCGAAGAGGCTCTTTCGCTGATGAAACACCGCGGACCCGACCACACGGGAATCCGGTACCATGATGAGTCGGTGCTCACCCGCGACGGCGGCCGGGTTTCCGCGGCCTCCGGTCACCAACGACTCTCGATCCTCGATCTCTGCGAGCGCTCCCACCAACCGTTCCGCCGCGACGGACGCTGCCTGGTGTTCAACGGGGAAATCTACAATTTCCGCGAACTCCGCACCCAACTGGAAACCGAGGGAGGCCGCTTCACCACCAGCGGCGACACGGAAGTGCTGTTCGAAGGACTC
>CAZMUK010000039.1:0-23578 GCA_964569415.1 uncultured Luteolibacter sp.
AACTCGTCTCCCCTCACAACCCACAACCCACAACTCGCAACTCGTCTTCCCTCACCGCTTAACAAGCTCACTGTAGAACTCCAAATAAAGCTCCGCGCACTGGCCTGCGCTCCACTCCTTCAACGCCCGCTCCCGGCTACTTGGCCCGACCACTCCTTCCTCGGCCAGGCGGAAGGCCTCCTCCACGGCAGCGACCGCGGTCTCGGGGCGGTCGGGATCGAAGACCGGATTGCCGGTCTCGCGCAGCAACTCCCCCACATCCCATGAATCCGGACCCACCACCACCTTCCCGAAGGTCATGCCCATTGTCACATTCCCTGAGTTCAGCACCCGGAAGCGCGGGATGAAAAGGACATCGGCCGCATTCAGGTAAAACTGGGCATCCGCCTCCTCCACGAATCCGTAGTGGAAGTGATACGACGGGTGCAGACGGTAATACAATCGCGTCAGATCGCGCACCCAGTACTTCAGGCGGATCCACGAAATCTTGCGCAGGCGCTCACGCCAGCTCGACACAAGCAGCAGCTTTCTTTTCACCCGCAGGCCGGCGAAGGTGTTGCATACCAATGCCAGTTCCTTGTCGTTCCGGATCGCGCCGAACACCAGCATCACCCGCGCATCGAAGGCGATTCCCAGTTTCCGCCTTGCCTCTTCGCGCGATACCGTGTTCGGCAGGCTGGTGTAGTTCTGGTGAGGGATGATCGCATGTATGGGCTCGCACCCGCGATGCCATGCCGTATTCCGGTAGCGCTCCCGGAAATCATCGATGCTCGCCTGGGCGAAATGCGCCACTCCGTCTGCGTAGCGGTAGATCGTCTCGTACATCCGCTCCCACATCGGATCCTCCACCGCATCGTGGGGAAGCAGGACATGACGGGTGACCACGATCTTCGCACGCCCGGCCCAGTACTCGAGGCGCCGGCGCACCTGCTCGATCAATTCCTCCGACAGGCCCCGCTCATACGCCTCCTCCACCTCATAAGTCATATACTCCGGGAAATGAAGATGCACCACATCCGCTGCACCTTCCATCCGCCAGAAGCTCTCGTGTGCATGCACAAGATCCAAGCGGCGTCCCAGAATCGCATTGAGGTCAACCAAAAAGCGGTTGTGGGGCAAGGGTATGTTGGCGACTATGAGACGCATAATCTAAAACATGCTCTAAGGACAATTTTTCTGGATCAGGACGCCAAGCCTAACATGGAATCAATCTTGGAAACAAGCGCTTTGGTATCCAAAACGACATCGTTTTTGGAGTCACTTGAATCCACGATCATACACTTATACTTGAGCCAGAGGCATAACGAAATCTGGAAGTACTCGGATCGGATCCCATGTCCACGAGGTATGATCTCAATTACTTTGCAATCCCGCGCAAAAACAAGATTAGTCAGGCCTGAACCATGCAAGGCCACGATCAACTCAGCATTGGAGAATAGAAGAACTTGATCATCAAGGCTCAAATCCTCGCACTGATAGATACCAAATCCTCTGTCCTTCAATTCCGTCCGGAGAGATTCCAAATTGGTGATCGATCTTGAATCCACTCGTGATCTTGAGATCAACACTCTTCTCGAAAAGCGGCTGCCGGAAGGACGCCCACCCACCCCGGTCACAAACCGACGCCGCAACCAATGCGGTACCTCAGGATCAATTGGAAAGTCCGGAGACCTTCCGGAGCCATGAAACCGTGCCATTGTTGGTACCACGAGAATCTCCGCATTGAGTCGAAATAGTCCATGCCAAGTGCGATGAATAATCAGCGTCCTGCCGGGCGCAAGAATTTCAAGGGATCTTCTCTGCCATGGCGCGAGCCATGCAGGCACAAGCAAAGACGCCTGACGCTCTGTGATCTTCTCAATCATCTCCAAATGACGGAGCTTTGGCAGTATATCTAAAAACCAATGAAAGTAGTTTGATGGATGCGGGCGGGTTAGGTTTATTAGCAACGGCACATTTTCGCCTCGCAGCAAGAAGGATGCAGCGACATCTTCCAGTTCCGTCCCACCAAGAACTGAGTTAAAATTTGGATCACATACGGCTATACCCCGCTCAGGGGATTCAATGCCACTTTTCCCGACGACCATTCCATTTTTCACTAAGAAGAACCCGCTTTCGCGAAGATGAAACGGATCAAGGTAGGTAGAAAATGCATCTGGCAGGCTCCGGGGCTTAAAGTTTGTTGAATGTTGTACTGACTTTGCAGGATCACAACCAATAAATGTAACACTCTCTTTTTCAATAAGTTCTTCCGGAGCCACGAACAGGATCTTTGATTGGAAAACGCAAATGATTCTCTTGATGCCGCCAATAAATTTCGATGCGACGAAATTACGAAACATCATTACTCTAGGAGCTACCATAAGGTGATGTGGATATCGAAAACCAGCACCTGTAAGAGATACTTAAATCGGCCTCTGATGAAATTACATGCGACTTGATAAACAATTTGGGATGCATGAAGCAAGACGTTGAAAAACGCGCGCAGTTAGAGATATCCTAGGCCCAAAATTCCCAAAAATACCTCGGATAAACTCAAGATACGCTTCATCCGTCAGGCGGTCGGGCATCTTTCCATCGCGAAAGATCGGTGCGCTGACATATCTCTCCCAGAGGGCATCATCCGCATCAATGCGCAGAACTTCCTCCACGACAGATTCGAAGTCCGGAAAGCGGTGGACATTGATCATGCAGTCGGGATTGAAGTCGTCCTCGATCTGCGGATCGCCCCAATAGATCGGTATGCTGCCCATCAGCAGCGGCTCGATGATTTTCTCCGTTGCGTAGCCTGGATGGCTCTCGTTCTCGAAGGCAATGGTGAACTTGCAGCGGGCAAGATAGGCCAGTTTGTCCGCCACCCGACCACCCAGATTGTTCATTACTGCCCCGCCGCAGTCCACTGGCTTGCGGGCGCTCAGCAGCCTGAGGAACCGGATCCGCTCAGTGGCCCGCTCATTGCTGTAGATGAAGTTGCAGAAGCGGTCCACCCGTCTGCGCACCTCCGCGAAATCCCGCCGCACTACCGTATGGCCGGGATCGTAGAAATGCCGCCAGAGCGGTGCCCGCCAGTGCCGCTCATTCCAGACACGCTCGTGAGTAAGGGCGTAGTCCGCTTCTTTCCAGTTCGGAGGGATGTTCTCCCCGGTCAAAAAGATCCGGATGGTCTTGAGAGGGTAGCGAAGGTGCTCGCCGTTTCCAACATCTCCATAAAACAGAAAATCGGGCCGATCCTCGACCTTGAGATCCATGTGCCGCTTGAGCATCCACAACGGAAACCAAGAGTCCTCCGCGGCCGTTTCCGGAGAAACTCCCCTCAGCGTGGGTCGGCAGATGTTGATGGACGGCATGAAAGGTAGATGGGAAGAGATGCCTTGTTCCTTGTTGAGCCTGGAAAGCAAAGGAGAGGCTTCTTGTTCCTTGTTCTTAGTTTTTTGTTTTCGCTTCTCGCCTCTCGCCCCCAGCATCTTACCTCTCGTCTCTGACCTCTAGCTTCTAGCTTCTCTGCGCTGAGGAAGAATTTGAACCACGAATTACGCGAATGAGGACGAATGAAGAGGAGATTTTCTGTTAAGCCTGGTAGCTCCGAAGGTCTACTCAGGCTCTCTTCCCAACCTTTGTGACCTTTTGGTTTTTTGTGGTTAAGCCTCTTCCAATGAATTAGAAGCCGCGAATCACGCGAATGAAGAAGAGGTTCTTTGCTCTAGCCTCTAGCCTCTAGCCTCTAGCCTCTAGCCTCTAGCCTCTAGCTTCTAGCTTCTAGCCTTGTAGTTCCTTCTCCCGAGCTCAATCGCCTCCTGGATCCTCCCCACATGTCGCTCCGCGGTGAAATTCCGCCGGATATGCTCTCGTGCGGCATTGCCCATCCTTCGGCAGCGTTCCTGGTCCGACAGCAGGAGGACCATGTGCCCGGCCATTCCTTTCACATCCAGTTCCTCAACCAAAAACCCCGTTTGCCCTTCCACCACCACATCGCGGATGCCGGCATGACGGGTGGCGACGACCGGTAGACCGGCGGCCCCGGCCTCGAGGATGGTGTTCGGCGTGCCCTCGGCATCGCCGTAGCTTGGGCAGACGCTGTGCTGCGCAAAGCAGCAGGCCTCAGCGAACAAATGCGAGACCTCGGCATGAGGCAGGGCTCCCGGGAAGTCAACCCGGTCGGCGATGCCCCAGACCTTGGCCAGGGTCATGCAGGTCTCCAGCAGTTCCCCGTCACCGACCATGACGAGCCGGGCATCCGGGCAGGATTTCAAGGCCTCTCGGAAGGCCATCAGTACGAGGTAGTTCGCCTTGATGTTCGTGAAGCGACCCACGGAGAGAACCGTGGGCCGGTAATCCGGCCGGACCTCGAAAAAGCTGTCTCGCGGCCCGTAGGGATTGTAGGTGATCCGCTCGCGCGGGCAGCCGAGATCGACCAAGGCCTGCTCCATGAAGCGCGACACCACGAAAATCCCGGCCGCGTGCTCGAACATGTATCGGTACTGCTGCCGAAGCCTGGGGGTAAGCAAGGAGTTGCGGTGCGCGTCGTGGCCGTGGAAATGGACAAGCAAGGGAACTCCGAGCTTCACCGCGTACGGGCTGATCGCCGCGCCGGTGTCCCCGAATTCGGCGAGGATGCAGTCGACCTGATGATCCCGGAAGAATCCGCCCAAGGCATCGAGAACGGCCGCCTCGCTGCCCTCCTGGGTCGTGACCATCCTATGATAGAGGAACTGGGGCAGGAGCTTGCGGAGCTTCGCCCGAATCGGCCGCAGGCTGTGAAAATAGCGAATCGTCCGGCCCCTGTGCTTGTAGTCGGGGAACCAGTGGGTAAGGCAGACCTTCTCCCCAGGCAGGCGCTCCACATGAAGCCGGATAAAGTCCTTGATGACCTTGTCGTCATCAAAGCCGATAATGCAGAGCTTGGGCATGGGAAAGAGGAGAAGCTAGAAGCTAGAAGCTAGAGGCTAGAACGAAGAACGAGAAATAAGGAATATTTCCCCACCACTTCACGCGCCGAACAGGGTTCTTCTCCATCTCCCGAGCGTCATGCGGGATTTGCGGTAGCATCTCACCGGAAGAGGAGGCGTTTGGCGACGCTGGTCGGCTCCGGCGAGGTCGGGGTGGGAGGTAGGGCGGTAGGGACTAAGGAAATGAAATCACTGCCTCCACTCGAGCACGGCTTCGATAACTTTATCCTGTTCTGTCTGGGTCATGGAATTGAAGAAGGGCAGGCGGACGAGACGTTCGGAAAGGTCTTCCGTGACGGGGCAATCTCCGGGTTTGCCTCCCCAGCGCGCCCTTGCGTAGGAGGACAGGTGGAGCGGAAGATAGTGGAACACCGCATGCACCGCTCTTGCCTTGAGGTGGGACAGAAATGAAGCCCGGGCCTCGGAGGAGGGAAGCACTAGATGGTACAGATGCCAGGCCGGCTCGCATTCGGGGGGCACGACCGGGCGGCGGACCCCGTTTGCCCCCGCCCAGTCCACCAGTTCGCGATGATACCGCTCCCAGATCGCCCTTCGCTTTCCTTGGATGTTCTCCCAGCACTCCAACTGCCCGAAGAGGAAGGCCGCAAGTACATCGCTCATCACATAGCTAGAGCCGACATCCACCCAGGAGTACTTGTCCACCTCTCCCCGGAAAAAGCGACTGCGGTCCGTCCCCTTTTCCCGGAGAATCTCCGCCCGTTCCGCAAACCCGGATTTATTGATCAACAAAGCCCCGCCCTCGCCGCAGGTGATATTCTTCGTCTCATGGAAACTTTGGGTGGCAAGGGCGCCGAAGCTGCCCAACCATCGCCCCCGGTATTTCCCGAACAGGCCATGGGCATTGTCTTCGATCACCGTCAGGCCATGTCGTTCCGCCACCGCCATGATCGAGTCCATCCGGCAGCCGATTCCGCCGTAGTGCACCGGCACCACTGCCTTGGTCCGGGTGGTGACGAGCGCCTCGATGCATCTCTCGTCAAGGTTGAGCGTATCCTCCCGGATGTCCCCGAATACCGGCTTCGCCCCGCGCAGCACAAAGGCATTGGCAGTAGATACAAAGGTGAAGGACGGCAGGATGACCTCGTCCCCGGGCGAAAGGTCGAGAAGCAATGCCGCCATCTCCAGGGCATGGGTGCAAGAAGTGGTGACGAGGGCGCGCCGGACGCCGAGGACCCGTTCGATCAATCCTTGGCATTCGTGCGAGAAGGTCTGATCACCGGCAATCTGACCGCTTTCCAATGAATCCCGGATCCTTTCGATCTCCCTACCCTGAACAGCCGAGCGGTTGAAGGGAATCTGCATGTCAGAAGGGGAAACCATGAGGACTAATCAAACCAACGATGAAACCAGTAATCACATGAAATAATCCGAAAACCCATTGACTCATACAGACGAAGAGCCGGAATGTTGGAAGCTTGGGTCACGACCGAAACCCGCTTGCATGTCTGGCTGGCTGCCCTTGCAAGTGCGTGTTCCACAAGAGACCTTCCGACGCCTCGGGAGCGGGCCATCTCGGAAACGGCGATCAATCCGATCGAAGCCAACCCCTTGTCGGCTTCGCTGGTAAGGGTGACATAGCCGAGAGGGTCCCCGTCAGGAGCGCTCGCGGTCATTGCGTCCCCCGACCCGACATCCCTGCGAATCCACTTCCGGTAAAGCTCATCGGCCCCCTGAACCGGAAACCGCCGGTCCTTGTAAAAGCGCGTGTCCCGATGCGACTGACTGGCCAGATGCTCCAAGGCAGGCAGGTCGCTTGACATGGCGGCGCGAACCCGAATCGTGGGATGGCTCCGCTCCGCGGCAGGGACCACAAGATCTTTCCCGAGGGTCAGCCGGACATCTACAAAATCGAAACCGGATTCCCGCGCAATTCGAACAAACCCGTTCTCCGAGGCGGCCGCCAGAAAATACAGGCACCTCACTGAGTTTTGTCGGCACCAATTCTCCGCCAACGGCAGCAGGCCGCCCGTCAATGAGCCGGAATCGAGACGAGCCACCGGAAAGCCGAAATGCGCTGAATCCCATTCAAGAAGGCGGCAATATGGGTCCACGGGTTGCACTATGGTGAATCCACGGTCGACAATCATTCAAAGGACAAGCCGTTGCCGTCAGCCCCTCCTGTCCCTGATGATTCTGTCCACCAGATAGGTAGGTCTGTTCTTCACACCCTCGAAGGTCTTGCCCACATAGAGTCCAACCACTCCTACGATCAGCATCATCAACCCAGACAGGACCCAGATCGAGACCATCAGGCTGGCGTAGCCGAGAACTTCTATTTTCCCCCGCAATGCCTGGAGAACGGTCCAACAGGCAAAGCAGAATCCGATTGCCGAAACCGTGAATCCGGTGGACACGACGAGCCGCAATGGCTTGTCCGAAAAAGCGAGACAGATATTTGCAGCTAGCCTGAGGCGTCTCCCGAGATCGTACGCTGACGAACCCTCAGGTCTCTCGTCGTGGGCGACCTCCACGTTTGAAGCACGAAAACCCACCCAGCGCACCATCGAGGGAAAAAACCGCAACTGCTCCGGAAGAGAACAGACAGCAGCGACCACCTTGTGACTGTAGATTCCGAAATTGGCCACTGCCGGGTCCTGGCGGGTTCCCGTAAGCCAGCCAAGAAACCGATAGAAAAGCCGTGAATAGGCTTTTTTCAACCACGAGTCACGCCGCCGCGCACGCCGGGCCAGAACGACATCATATCCCTCCCCCGCTTTCTCCAGAAGCCGCGGAATCTCCTCGGGGCGGTCTTGAAGGTCGCAATCCATCACCACGACCCACCTCCCACCCGCATGCGCAAGACCTGCAGCAATCGCATGATGCTGCCCGAAATTCCGGCTGAGCCGGATCCCTGTCACATGCGGATTCCGCTTCGCAATCTCCTCGATGATTTCCCAACTCGAGTCCGGACTGCGGTCATCGACCAAAACGATTTCATAGGGACCGATGCCGGACAAGACCTGCTCAAGCCGGTCGACAAGGTCGCCAATCAGTCCTTGCGCCTTGTACACAGGACTTACCACGGAAATCATTTCCTTGAAAGCTTCGCTCATCTCAGATCAGCTCATCGTGATCCCCGTCATGGGGAGACTGCCATTGAACGCAAGAGCGTACCCTGCGGAAGCAATTGCGCCCTCATCAATGGAAATACTCAACCGCTACACGCAATGGCTCGGGCCTCAGACGCGGATCGCCGGGCGCATCCACGAAATCGCGGGGAAAAAAGTCGTTCTTCGCATGCAGCGAGAGCCTCAATTCGAGAGCCTCCGCGGGTACGCGCCCCATCATCCCCCGATGGGTGAGGAATAGGGGCTTCCTCAGATCTCCCACCGGGCCACGAAAAATCTCCTCCCCCCCGATCCGAACCACAGCCTCCAGCGGAGCAGCCTCCCAGGAAAAGCTGGTTTCGCGGGGAACCGTCCGCTCCAATTGATCAAGGGAAAGGAAAAATGAGAGGTTCTCGCCGCAATCCGGCACCCTGAGCCCGACGGAGGTCCATTTGCCGGATCGAATCGATTCCCCTGGATCGGTCGCGAAAGAGATCGAGACTCCATGAGGCCTCTCCCTGATATCCGGCCTGATCCAACCGGATGCGGGATCCTCGTTCCGGACATTTGCTACGGCAGAATTTCCGACGACGAGGGGTTTGAGAAAGGCGGGTGCAAAACGGGCCTTCATTGTGCCGAGACCATGGTGAATCAAAATCAGCACCGCACAACCGGCGGTTCCGAGAGACAACCAATGACACCTTGGGTTCCGCCTCCTTCCGGATGCCTCAGGATGTCCCCGAGCCGGAGGCATCAAGAGGCGATCAAGAACCAATCCGCATGACCAAGCCATCGGGAAAACCATGAAGCGATCGTAGTAAAACGGATTTTCAAGAAAAAACAACAACATTCCCCAGGCAAACACACAAAAACAAAGGGGAAAAACCTCTCCCGACGCAAACGGATGGGGTCTCAGGAACAGCAATCTGAGGAGTAGTCCGCCGACAAGGAAAAACGAGAAAGCAAGGCAGGCCTTTTCTTGAAGAACAAGCCAAGGCACATCATCGGCGGAGGAAAGCCAACGACCCTCGTGGCTTCCCATCGCACCCAGCATGGACCCGTTGTTCATCGCATACCCTCCGTTTTTCCTGTACATCTGGGCAACGAGGGCCGCCCCGCATTCCAGCTTGTCGTGGGACAACTTCCTGAGAAACAACTCCCCCCTGTGCTCGCCGGGGACCGCGGGGAAATACAGAAAACGCCATGGTTGCATCTCGCACCAGCTGTTTGCTCCCGTCGTCTTCGACGCGGTAAGATAAGCCGCGGTGCTCAGCGGAGGATTCAATGACCCGAGATGTCCACCCAGGACGGACATTGAAATCCGGTTGATCCCGGAGTAGGTGGCGAACGCGATCGCGACCAGAAGCACCGTGGCACCCGGAACTCCCCGGGGAAGACCGGTGGGCTTCCGCGAAAACATGCGCAATCCCTGCAGCGCAAGATAGATTGCGAAGCCACCGATCAACAAGGTGCCGTAACTGCGCTGCCACTCGAGCAGGACTGCCGTCAGACCGAGGGCGAAAGCAAGACCTACGGCCAGACACCACCCCGCGAAACCTCCCCCTCCCGCCTTGGCGACAAGATGGGGCAGGCGGCGCCGCAGCACCTCGAACAGCAACCAGAAGACCATGAGCCAGAACAAGGCAGGCAGGTCGTGGGATAGCGTGGTGGGCGAATACCAATCCTCCGGATAGACGACGAGGAAAGGCATGCCGAGAAGCGCAACCTTCGGGTAGAACACCGTCCGGCAAAAAACATAGAAGACCCCGTAGCCGGCCACCTGTATCAGTGCGCTGAACCATGTGACCGGTTCCAGTGCCCCCCCCGACAAAAAGGCCGCCGGAAAGTGGAAAGGAATCGACCGCTGCACAAGGAGGGTCCGAAGCGGATCGGATGGGTTTGCCAGTTCCTCCCACCTGCCGGCCGCAACCGCCTTCCCAAATTCCCAATACAGCCCGAAATCCCCAGAGGGGGGGGTGTTCAGGAAAGCAACCCACAACCACTTCAAGCCAAGAACTACCGCGAGGAAGAACAAGGCAGCGCAGTCGGACAGGCCCGGAGAAGAAATCCGCCGGACAAAAACAACCCATGCTGCAGCCACCGCGACGACACTCCAGATGAGGGCCGTGGCAGCGATGTCTTCCAGCGCAAATCCGATCCCGAAGCCTGTCCAGCGGTTTGCGAGGAGATGTTGGAGGAACACCGCAAACAATGTCGCGCCTGCCATCGAAACGGACAGGGTTAGGATGCCCCCGCTTCCGCCTGAGGAGAAAGCATCGGAACCGCAAGCACCAGCCGCCGGACGCCCACGAAGTCTCCTGATCGCCAACCAGAAAAGCAGCGCCAGCAATGTGAAATTGAGGGATGCAGCGGAAACACTCGCAAGGAACATGAAGTCCCCTTGCCAATTGATGGTTCCACGGGCAACGGGAACCCGGGACTCCGCCAGGGGTCCGGGCCGAATCTCGATGCAATATCGATGTTCCCCTCCCGCCTCGTCTTCCAATACCGAGATCTTTCGGAGCGAAAGATGTACGGCAGGGGGACGGAGAGATCTGCCGGCAAATACCTCGATCCGGAGTTGTCCGGGAGAAAGGAATTCCCTCGATCGAATCAGCACCGCATTCACCCCGCTTTGGCCGGCGGGTGCCTTCCACAACCCGGTTTCCTCCTCGCTCCGCTCCAGCCTGCCCAGAGTCCCCCACTGGGACCGGGTCTCGACGATGAACCCCTCCCTCAGCTTCTCGGGCGCGTCGATCCGGACATGTACCGGCAAAAAATGGGTGCCGTTCCGGTAACGCTGAACACCATTCCATGAGAAAAGAATCCCGAAAAGGACGATCCACGGAAAGCAACAAACGAGTGTGGAACCAGGAAGTCGCATGGTTGCCGAATTGATTTCGCTTAAACCAGGAATTCACATCAAACCGGCTCATCGAAGATCAAAGAGAAACCGTACGGAAGATGCGTCCGGAATCACGAGTTTCGGTTCCGACAAACAAGGATGATGAAAACCTCAGGCGGCAGATTCGGGAAGCGGGTGGGAAGGAGAACAAGAAACGACGAATGACGGGAATGAAGACGAATGGATGAGTTGCGGGTTGTGGGGAAGAAAGAGGGAATACCAAAAAATCACAAAGGGGGGAGAAGAGGCTAGAAGGTAGAAGGTAGAAGGTAGAAGGTAGAAGGTAGAAGGTAGAAGGTAGAAGCTAGAAGGTAGAAGGTAGAAGGTAGAAGGTAGAACGAAGAACGAGAAATAAGGAATATTTCCCCACCACTTCACGCGCCGAACAGGGTTCTTCTCCATCTCCCGAGCGTCATGCGGGATTTGCGGTAGCATCTCACCGGAAGAGGAGGCGTTTGGCGACGCTGGTCGGCTCCGGCGAGGTCGGGGTGGACGGGGGGAAGCCGAAGACGGGAGGGAATCGAGATCGGGCGAGTAGATGTTCGTTTCGATGCAAGGTCTTTGAGAAGCTCCGCCCATTTCCGGCACGATTTCTCGGCAGAGTGCTCGTTCTCGATCTTTTGCCGTGCCGCCTTCGAAAGACGATCCCAGAGGTCGGGTTCCCCACGCAGGCGCCGGATGGCGGCCACGAACCCTTCTTCCCCATCATCTACGAGCAGTCCGGTCTCTCCATCGATCACCAGCTCCGGGATGCCGCTTCGCATCCGCTTGCACACCGGGACACAACCGCAGGCCATACCTTCCATCAGGGCAATCGGAAGGCCCTCGTAGTCGGAGAGCAGGACGATTACATGAAATTCCATCAAGACCTCCTGTATGCGGGAACTATCGACCAGCCCCCCCAAGCGAACGGATCCATCCGGATTCCGCGCCCGGAGAATCCTGCCGACCTCTTCGCGCTCCGGCCCATCGCCGAAGATCACACATTCGACACCGGGCAATTCCTCCGCAGCATTGCAGAAGGCATTCGCTACATCCGTGATGCACTTCTGCTCTTCTGCAAGGCGTCCGACATAGGCAATACGGAGCTTCTCGCCGAACTTCCTTATCCGCATGGCGGGAATCGGAGCACCGCATCCAATCTGATAAAGACCAATGCCTTCAGGGAGCAGGGCCGAGGCATCCGCACAGAGGGCGGAGGAGACCACTACCATGGTGGAAACACGATACTCCGGCCGGCCGCTGGCGAATTGAGCGCGTATCGCCCAATAAAACGGCTCATCAGCATGCAACACACCAACCGTGGAGATTCCTGCCTCCCTTACCCAGCGACCCGCCCAATAGGCACCCACAACCAGGTTGGGAACGAAGACATCGGGAGGATTCTCCCGCAAGCGTTCAAGGATCCAAAGGACTCGCTCCTCTGTCGTGTAGGGATCAGTGATGGTCGGACAATCGAAACCTTTCGCCCGCAGAAACTCCACGGTGGGTCCGGTCGTTCCCTCATGGAGGAGAAACAGGCAACGAAGCTCCAGCCCCTGCTCTCTCAGGCCCGGCAAGAGGCGCTGGAGCCAAGTGAGCGGGCCGCCGAGACCGTGAGTCTTGTCGTAGGCGCAGAAAGTGACGCGGGTTGCCATCGGCTGCTGAACAGGATTGCAGAAACCCGGTCTGACTTTTTTGTGCAGACTCCCCGGAAAGACGCCGTCAATCCGGATCCTTTCCGAGATAGATCGCATCCAGCTTCGGGGCGATCACCCTCCAGTCGTACTCTTCGAGCACCCGCTGCCGTGCGCGCGTGGGCTTTGAGCGGTCCACGAGCGCGGCCAGGGTCTTCTCCGCGAGGTCGGCAATGTCTCCGAGGCGGTAGATGTGTCCGAATTCCCCTGCCCCGACGGCCTCGACACAACCGTCCTCCGAGGGCACCACGACCGGCTTGCCGAGGGCCATCGCCTCGAGCACCAGAGTGGGTAGACCCTCCCGCTTGCTCGTCACGACCAGGGCGGCGGAGGCCGCCATTGCATCCAGAAGATCCGCATGGGACAGCCCCTCCTCGATCCGAAGGTTCGGAGGAACCTCATTGCCCCACTCCTCGCGGATGATGGCATCGCTTAGGCCCTGACCCACCATCAGAAAGGAAACTTCCGGCAATGCAGCCGCCAGTTTGACGAACTCCGCCGGGTTTTTGACCGGGTCATTCCTTCCCGCGTAGAGTACAAAGGGAGCCTTCAACCCGGGTCGCGAAAACCGCCCGGGGTCGGCCCGGTCGCAGAGACCCACATCGACACCATTGGGAAGGTAGTGGGTCTCGAGGCCGTGCTCTTCCCGGAGGAAGCGCTGCTGCCAGCGGGAAACGGACAGAGGGACATCGCAGCTGCCCGTTGCAAAAAGGAAGGCCTCGTTGAACTGCTGTTGCCAATCTTCAAGGATCACCTCATTGGATCCGTGTTCGGGATAGTACCAAAGATGATGGGTATGCACCCAGCGGATCCCTGCACCCTTTCTCGCGTTACACCATTCGATGAACCACGGAAAGACATGGGAGTGGACGACCTTAAGCTGAGGAAGCTTCAGGGCTGCAAAGCGCCTCTGGGTATCCTCCGCTCCGAAGACCCCCGCTCCGAGCTGCTCAATCGCCGCGGTATCCGGGACCAGTTCCAAGCGGCAGGACGAGAATTTTCGAATCGCGTGCATGTGATGGCGGCAGCCACCGAAATCGACGAAATTCGCCCCTACCAGCACCTCATGATCGGCGGCCTCGAGCCGTGCGAACCACCGCGACAGCCGCTGTCTTGTTTTTGCCTCCCGCCGTCGCTGGCGGAGCGCATCCAGATCCCGGCGCGCGTAACAGGCGGCCGAGCGGAGTTTCCGGAGGAGGATGTTCACGGTGAGGACCTACGCGACCTGGAATGCATATTCATCTACAGGGTCAATCAGGAGGAGATCCCCGGCTTGTCACCAGGAAAGCACATGCCGCGGAGGCGGCGGAGCATCCGGTTCCGATTGAAAAGATGACGCCGAATTCCTACCGCAAGAGTGCCGGTTCGGATCCAGACCCTCGAAAGAAAGGTGGTCCGGGCCTCAATAAAACGGCGGAGCAGAGTGGGAATCAGATCCATCCGTTGCTTGCTGCCGAGGAGTACCCGCAGATTCGAGAACAAATCGCACCATGGCCTTGCTCCGGGGCGTCTTGCATATGCGGCGAGGATCTCCGGAAGAATTACGCCTCGTTGGAAATCCTTCAACTCCGCGATGCGTTCCCTCGCCAATCCCTTCTTGCTGAACAGCTCGAACAGCTCCGGAGTGCCGCGGAAATTCACGGCAAGGCGGAGGATCGGATCATTCCAAGACTGCGCCCCGTTGAAAATCGTAAGCACCGGATCGCCGATCGCATGAGATGGACGATCAAAAACCGCCGAGGCCAGCATCCAAGTATGGGGATAGGTGGAGGGACCGTCACTGTAGTCGGGGAGCAGGCTGCGATCCTTCCAAAAATCCCTCCAAAGGGAGGTGCGGACGATGTGCGCGTACATTTGCGTTGCATACGCGGAATACGGCCCGACAAGATCCGACCACCGAGGCACTGGCCCGTCCTTGAGTCCGGGATTTCCCAAATATGCATGCGGGCCGTCGTAGCCCCCAAGGATTCCGGAAAGCGGCCAATGTTCCGGGTAGCTTGCGCAGCGGAAGTTCGCGTAGAACGCATCGATCTCCGGGCGCGCGCGAATCCTCCGGAGGACACGGTCCAGCGCCCCGGGCCGCAGCAAGTTGTGATCGCCGAGGAGCCAGCTGTAGGCTCCACGCGCAAGATGACAAGGACCACGGAGGAGATTGGCGGCGGATCCGATGTCGGCAGGATGCCGGACCGAGCGCAGGGGGCCGAGGGACGAAGCGGCCTCAATCGCAGCAGCCGTCTCCGGGGAGGACGCGTTGTCGAGCACGATCACCTCCACCTCGCCCTTTGGCGTAGCAGCCACCTGGGGCAAGAGTGCCTCCAGCATCCTCGCAAGAAACGCAGGGCGGTTCCGCGTGGGAACGCAGATCGAGAGCAATAGATCTTCGGAAGAGGATATCATCGAGGGGTATCGGCAGAAACCGGGAACGCACGGGCGAGACTTCTCAAACGGTTGGCAAGCGACCTCGCATCCAAACCGGCAAGCTCCCGGAGGTAGGACTGGCTTCCGACGGTGGAAAGTACATTGCCGTCCACAGCGGCATGTTCGACTTCGACCCTGCGGGAGACGGCGGCGCCGAAAAGCTCTCCGAACCCACCGGCGGCCACATGCTCCTCAACGGTCAGCACCGCCCGATACCCTTCGAAAAGCGGTGCCCATGATGAGACGGGTGAACTCAGCGCGTGGAATGAGTACAAATCCACCTCCGTGCCTTCTGCGGCCAACAAGTCTGCAGCCGCCAGAGCCTCGCCCACGACCGACCCGGTTGCAGCCACCGCGATCGAAGCCGCGCTGCTGCGAATCGCAACGGGCATGCCTGGGTTCAGCTTCATGTCATGGACCCGTTGCTCTCCAGCCTTGCCGAGGCGGAGGTAGGAAGGCCCGGGATGCCGCACCAGATGATCGACAATCTGCCGCGTCTCCCCCGGATCCGCGGGCGAGTGGAGCGAGAGGCCGGGAAACCCGCGCAGGCAGGCGATGTCCTGAACCCCATGGTGCGAGTAGCCGAGATTCCCGTAGGCCAGACCGGCTCCGACGGCAACGATCGTGACGGGCAACCCATGGTAGCACACATCGTTGCGGATCTGCTCGAGGCAGCGGAGGGTCGGGAAGTTCGCAATCGAATAAGTGAACACATGGTAACCCTCTGATGCCAGCCCCGCGGCGATCCCGGTCATGTTCTGCTCCGCAACCCCGACATTCAGGAAGCGTCCGGGAAAGCGCGCCGCAAAATCCTCCACCACGGAAAATCCGAGATCCCCAACCACGAGGAAAATGTCCTCCCGCTCCGAAGCTTGACGGGTCAGTTCCTCGATGAATGCGGTGCGCATGAGGGACAAGGGAATGGTTCGCGGCCGCAGGCTACCCTTTCACGAAATACGAAATGTGCGGATCAAGACGGGTTCTGCGCAGTTCAACCTCGCGTAAGTCCAGAAACTCCAGAAGCGCGGTTGTCTCTCCCGGAAACTCGGGGCAGTTCAACTCATCGAAGGCGACAATGCCGCCTTTCACGATCCTCGGGAAAAGATGCTCCAGCGCCGATGCGGTGGGAGCATAGATGTCGAAATCGAGATAAAGCAGACTGATGAGCATGCTCGGATTGCGCTCCACATAGTCCGGGATGGTCAGGCAGGCGTCACCCGCCACAAGCTCCACCTTGGGGATGTGACCCAGGGGCCGATTCCTGTCGTGAAGGGCGATCAGGCCCCGGATCTCGTCCAGCATCCCCTCCCCGATCCGGAAAGCCCCCTCGTGGAGATGATCCGAGGAACCTGATGATGTGTCCTTTTCATCGACTCGGGGGAAACCGTCGAAGGTATCGAAACCGATGATGCGGCGGGTGTGGTTGTAGGGTTCCAGCATACTTGAGAAATGCAGCCAGCCCGCGATACCCCCGCCGGCAAAAACGCCGCATTCGACAATGTTGCCGTGGACCGGGAGAACCTGCTGGAAGATCTCGTATTTTGCGAGAAACCGCGCGATGTCCTGCCTCCGGACATGCCGGGGAAAGTTCTGCAGGCGCTGGGCCAGTGGCGCGGCGGATGACTCGAAAGCGGAGCAGAGGCCGTCGACGACGCTCTTTTCGGCTTCGGTGTGCTTGGCCTCATGCTGGCCCATCGCATGCAGCATGCTCTTTTTCGTTTTCATTAATGGCGTTTTGAGTTGTCGGCAGCGGGAACGGGATTTCGGAGGAGTGGATTTGGCGCCTGCATCCTCGTCACGGAGCAAGTCCGGATGCTGGTTGAGGTGAAGAACGGACAGTGCCTGCACGCTTTGAATCGCTCAAGCTCCCACCTGCCGGAGTGCTTCGGCAAGTTGGTCGTCGGCGGGGTTTCTGTAGTGCCAGAGCAGGCGGTTCTCCATGAAATCAACGCCCTTCCCCTTCACGGTGCGGGCGAGGATGACGGTTGGCATCCCGGTTTGCGAGGGCACGTGATCGAGTGCGGCGCGCAGAGCCCCGTGATCATGACCATCCGCCTCGATCACCGCCCAGCGGAATGCCCGGAATTTGTCGGCGAGGGGTTCCAGTTCGAGAACCTCGCTCACTCCTCCGAGGCTCTGAATTCCGTTGCAGTCGACAATCGCAACGAGGTTGTCGAGGCCATGGTGTCCGGAGAACAGGATCGCCTCCCAATTCGATCCTTCATCGAGTTCGCCATCGCTAAGGATCACGAAGCTGCGCCAAGCCTCTCCCCTGCGCTTGGCGGCGAGAGCCTTGCCGGCACCGAAGGGAAGGCCATGGCCAAGGGAACCGGTGGAAAACTCGACACCCGGTATATGGTGACTCGCATGGGTCATGAACACCGAGCCGTCCTGTCCGTACTTCCCGAGTTCATCGGGATCGAAGAAGCCCCGCAAGGCCAGCACCGCATATAGTGAGGAACAAGCGTGACCCTTCGAGAGGATGACCCGGTCCCGGGAGGGCATTCGCAGATCCGCAGCAGAAAAAGAGATAGCCCCGGAATACAATACGGCGAGAATGTCAACCATCGAAAGGGCACCTCCAACATGAGAGGCACGGGCGGAATGCACCATCCGCAGCGTGAGGGCACGGATCTGCCTGGCCAGCTCCTCGGAATCGCAAGAGTTCCTCATTGGTTGCTTCCCAACGATTTCCAGCATCGCATCGGTCTCCAGATTTCCGTTCCGGTTGCCGCGGCAATCACCTCGCGGCGATACGTGCATGCTCACACGGGAGCCTTTTTCGCAGGTCCTCGATGGTGCGAGCAAGACCATCGCCGAGACCCACACGCGGCAACCACCCGGTCCGCTCGGTGACCCGCGCGATGTCGGCTTCCAAGTGCATCCCTTGGTCGCCGCGATAGGGCAACGCCCCGAAACGCGGTGCCGGTGCGCCTTCGATTCGATCACGGATCGCTTCAACCACCTCGCGGATCGATACCGTGACTCCGGAGCCTACGTTGAACATCCCTTCCGCCCGGCTCGTAGCAACGGCAAGAATGGCCTCGGCGCAATCCTCGACGAACAGGTAGTCCCACCGCTGCTTTCCCTCGGTGAGATCCGGGGAACGATGGGACAGAAAGTCCCTGATCACCGAGGGTATGAGCCAGTGCGAGGAATCACCGGGGCCATAGGTCGAAAAAATCCTGATCCAAGAGGCAGCCATTCCCAGATTCACCGCAAGTCCCGGCCCGGCGATCGAACCGGCGAGTTTGGCCTTCCCGTAAGCGGTCACGGGATCGGGGCGGGACGATTCATCGACTTTCCCGTCGATCCTCCCGTACTCCGCCTGCGATCCGAGCCCGATCCAATGACGGCATCCGGACGCTGCTGCAAGGCTCACGGAGTCGAGGAGAGAGGGAAGATTCTCCGAAAACTGCGCCGCATCGTCTCTCCGGGAACCCGCCACACCGCTCCATGCCGCATGCACGAAAGCATCGGGAGCGAAATCGGTCACTGAGTCTAGCCCTGCGGCGTCGGTAAGGGAGGGCGCCCGCAAAGCGGTCCAACCCGGAATGGGATCGAGACGCCAGGTGTCTGAGTTCCGCCTCAGGATCACACCAACTTGCCAGCCTGCCCTGAGAAAGGCGCGGACAATCGCGGATCCGATGAAACCGCTGCCGCCGGTAATGACGAGGCGTGGCATGGGTGATGGGCCGTTGGGACCTTTGGAAAAGCGGGAAGGACGCAAAGAGAAGCGAGGCGGTGGGGAAAAGTTGCGAGTTGTGAGTTACGGGAAAGAAGAGGCAATACCACAAAATCACAAGAAGCACAAAAGGAAGAGGGAATACGTTGCGCGTTGTGGGTTGTGGGTTGTGTTTTGGGAAGAGCGCCTGCGGGGACTGTTGGGCTTTCCAGGCTCAACAAGGAACAATGAACAAGGAACCTCTATTTCGCTGCTCAGGCTCAACAAAAAACAAGGAACGAAGCCGCAGGCACCCATCTCCTGCGCATCAGGCTTCGCAGTGGGAGCGGATCTGCCCGCGGGTGAGTTCGACGGCGGATCCACCCTGCGCCACCTTGCGGAACCAGTCGGCTGTCATTTCCAGCGCGGCCTCGAAGCTCCAGCGAGGTGTCCATCCGAGGAGCCGGAAGGCCTTTTCCGCATCGAGGGAAAGTCGCTGCGCCTCATGCAGGGAAGCAGCACCTTCGTCTGCCGACCATTCGAATCCCAGAGACCCGGCAAGACCCTCGACGAGTTCACGCACGGTGCGGGCTGAACCACGGTCAGGTCCGAAGTTGAAGCCGCTTTCCAGTTCGCCGAGTCGATTGCCGTCACCCGCCTTTGCTGCATGCGCCAGTTCCGCGGCGAGCAGGAGATAGCCGTACAGTGGTTCAAGAACGTGCTGCCAGGGACGGATGCTCCCGGGAGCACGAACCGACACCTGCCGGCCGTCCTGCCAGGCCCGGACGCAATCGGGAATGATCCGGTCTTCTGCCCAATCACCGCCACCGATCACATTGCCCGCGCGCACCGAGGCAATCCGGACCGGAGAAGCGCTGCCGAAGAAAGATCTCCGGTAGCTCGCGACCGCAAGCTCGGCCGCCGCCTTCGATGCACTGTAGGGATCGTGTCCGCCCAAGCGGTCCGTTTCTCGGTATGCATGAACCCATTCGCGGTTTTCATAGACCTTGTCGGTCGTCACCAGAATCGCGGCACACGGGTACTGCACTTCGCGCAGACCCTCCAGCACATGCACCGTGCCGAGGGTGTTCGTTCCGAAGGTCGCAAGCGGCGATCGATAGGACTCGCGAACCAAGGACTGGGCCGCGAGGTGGAACACGAAATCCGGACGGCAGCCGCGCAGAGAGGCAGCCACCCCATCCGCATCCCGGATGTCGGCGATCCCGTGGGATTGGATGCGGCCAGCGAGTCCGAGCTGGTCGAAAAGCGACGGATGGGTGGGCGGTTCCAGCGAATAACCGTGGACCTTCGCCCCGAGTGTCAGGAGCCATTCGCAAAGCCAGGCCCCCTTGAATCCGGTGTGCCCGGAGACCCACACGCTCCGGTCCCGGAACACTTTGCTGAGCGTTGAGGAAGATTTCTTTTTCATCTCAAGACCAGATTTTCCAGGGAGCCTCTCCGCCGTCCCAAAGGCGATTTAGTAAGGTAAACTCGGCGAAGTTGTCCATCGGTTGCCAGAATCCGTCATGGCGGTAGGCCATCATCTGTCTTTCACGCGCAAGGGTGGCCATCGGCTCGCGCTCGAGCATCTGTCCGTCCGGACCCTGCAGGTACCCGAAGAGAGACGGACTCGCGACGAGAAACCCTCCGCTGATGAATCCGGACTCGGCCTGCGGCTTTTCCGTGAAGTCGGCGATCAGCCCGGACCCGTCCATCTCCAATTCCCCGAAGCGCCCCGGCGGCCGGACCGCGGTAAGGGTGAGCACCTTGCCGTGGGACCGGTGGAAGGTAGCGGCCGCATTCACATCGACATCTCCCACCCCGTCACCATAGGTCAGGAAAAAGGGTTCGTCCGGGTCGAGAAAAGGCCGCACCTTTGCGATCCTGCCAGCGGTTCCGGTCTCCAGACCCGTCTCCACCAAAGTGACCCTCCAGTCCTCCTCGTCATGGTGATCGTGGAACAGAACCTCCGGATGGTGCCCGAGCCTCAAGGTCACATTGCTGAGGTTCCACAAGTAGTTCCGGAAAAAGTCCTTGATGATCTCTCCTTTGTACCCGAGGCACAGCACAAAGTCGCGGTGCCCTTGGGTCGCGTAAATCTTCATGATGTGCCAAAGAATCGGCCTTCCCCCGATTGGAACCATCGGCTTGGGACGATATTCCGTCTCCTCCCGGAGACGGGTGCCCCGGCCACCACACAGAATGACGGTCTTCATGATGTTACGGAGACGGCAGACCCGCAGGACACCGCTGCGGACCAGCGGCCAGGAATGATGAAATGGGCACCACTGGCATTGTGATTGGCCATGCGGAGCGCTACGACATTGTCATGCCTGCAATACACCATGTCTCCCGACTCGGAAACAATGCAGACGCTGAATTGGTATGTACCGCCGTTGAGCGCAAGCGCAGGAACCGATACCTGCACGAAGGCACGATCTCCCGTGGAAGGCCGGAACACCAGATGCCCCTGGTCGCCCTCTCCCACGATATCCGCAACCGGGACCATTTCCTGATTCCATAGCACCACCTGAACCCGCGCGCAGTCAACCGAGTGGGCGAACGATAGTTCCAGACTTATCTCCAAGGGAGTAGGCCGGGGCAGTTCGAGCGTCTCTCCGAACCCCACGGCTCTATCACCGCTCCCGATCCGACAATCACTCACCCTCACCTCCCCGCTTCCCGCAATCGTTGCGGGCCCTCCGTTCTCCAGACCGTAATAGTGAGCGATCCCTTCGCCGATAAGGTCTCCCTGATAGATCACTCGGCCGTGATCGAGAACCATGATGCCGGTCGATACCCGGAACACCTGCGGCATCGTGTGGGACACGAACACCACCGCCGCATTGCGCAGGATCCGGCTCATCGCATTGATGCACTTGAAACGGAAGGCAACATCCCCGACCGCCAGCACCTCGTCGAGGATAAGCACATCCGGCTCCATTTGTGCGGCGATGGCAAAGCCGAGCCGCACGCGCATGCCGGAAGAGTAGTTCTGGACCGGCATGTCGAGGAAATCGCCGATCTCGGCGAAGTCCACGATCGCATCGAACTTGCGCAGGGTTTCCTCCCGCGAGAAGCCGAGGAGGGCGGCTTGGTTGAAGATGTTTTCCCGTCCGCTCAGGACCTGATTGAAGCCCGCGTTCAACTCGATGAGGGCCGCCACCCGTCCGCGCATGGTGATCCGGCCCGTGTCGGGCGCGATCAGACCGTTGAGGACCTTGAGCAGGGTAGACTTCCCCGCACCGTTGTGCCCGATCAGGCCGAGGCATTCGCCGCGGCGAAGCTCGAAAGACACATCGCGCACCGCCCAGAACTCGTCGCGTCGCAGTTCGGGGCTGCCGGCGCCGCTGTCGTTGCGTGCGGACTTCGCCGAAAAGGGATTGAGGGCCGATGCCACATCGGACACCCCGTACCACAGCGATCGCTTCAGCGAACGACAGAACTTCTTGCCGACCCTATCGGCTCGGACGAGGACATCGTCGTGATGGGGGTGACTCATGGGCACTCGGATGCTTGGTGGCGGAACAGTCCGATGGTGAGAGAGCGGTCCGGGCCCTGCTCGATTCGCTCCAAGGAGACTTGTTGCCAAGTGCCTGTGGCTTTCAGCAGATCGATGACGGATCCGGGATCGCTCATTCCGCGGTAGTGTGCGCTCCACTCGTTGGCGAAGAGCAGCCACGCATCGGGGGCTGCGGCGCGGGAGGCATCGGCGAGGATCCGTGCCACTTCGCGGGGAGAGAGGTAGTAGAGGACATCGGAAAAAACGAAGAGGTCGGCGGAATTGACCGGCAGGCCCTCGCGGAGGTCGGCCTGCATGGCGGAGGCGTGGGGATGCTCTGCAAGGCGGCGGGTGCAGCGCTCGACGGCTGCGGCACAGAAGTCGCAGGAGGTAAGTCGGTCGGTGAGCAGAGCGAGTCGCACGCTGAGATGACCCTCGGCGCAGCCCCCTTCGAAGATGTGGGAAAAGCGCCGGTCGGCGGGCAGGGCCGCCAGAATGCGGCGGAAGCGTTCACCGTGGGCTACCGATTCCCCGTAGGCCCACGCGTCCTCGCCGCGCGTGCGGTAGCGGTTGGCGAAATCCTGCGGGGCCCAGCCTTTTCCGCGCTTCCAGCGCATCCGCCGCATCACGCTGCCGAGCAGGGACGAGAGGCGGTTCATCGGTATTTCACCCGGTAGAAGAGATATTTCACCACCTCGTTTTGGAAATCGATCAATCCGGCCTCGTGTTGCCACCAGTTGTCGGGGCCGCATTTGTCGTTTGGTACGGGGGTGAAGATCAGGGTTGCATCGGTATCCGCAAGTTCCTTGCGCAGGAGCCAGGCGAGGCGGCGGGTGTGGAAGGGATCGGTCGTGACGAGGATCCGTTTTGCGCCCGAGGACTTCACCCAATCGCGGAGTGCCGCCGCTTCCTCGCGGCTGCTGGTGACCTGTTTGCCGATGCGTTCGATTGCCTGTGCGGGAACCGCTTTCTTTTCGAGGATGCCGCGGGTGAGTGTTTCCTCGGTGGGAACCAGTCCCAGTTCCGCGGTGGCGGAGGCCTTCACATCGAGGATCAGAATCTTCGGAGCGTAGCCCTTGGCGTGGAGTTCCGCCGCCGCGAAGGGCCGGTTGTTCACTCCCCCGCCCGGAACGAGGATCGCGTCTGCCTTGGCCGGTCCTTCGTCCACCACCCAGGCATGGGCGAGTCCTCGGAGAATCGGTGCCCGGGCCAACCAGAGAATCAGCGCCAGAACCACCAAACCGCCGAAAACGAGGGAAACACGGCGGAGCATGAGGGGAGAAGAGGCTAGGGGTTGGAGGCTAGAGGCTAGAGGCTAGAGGCTAGAGGCTAGAGGTTTTAAATTGGTGGATTCAACCTGCTAAGGAATAAAAACAAGAATGCGGAGAGCGATGGGATA
>CAZMUK010000040.1:0-23547 GCA_964569415.1 uncultured Luteolibacter sp.
TTTCGGCAGGATGCTGCCATTGAGAGAATTTTTCGGCGGATTCCGTGGAAAGATCCGAGCTTTGAAGCGAGACAAGCTTGCCATTGCGCATCTTGAACTCGCCGGCTTTTTCGCCGTTTTTCTCAACGACTTTCAGCAACTCGAGTTCGGCGGTCTTTCCGCTCTTGTTGGTCCACATCTCGAAGTCGGCGAATAAGACGCCGGTCATCAGCAAGCTTATCAAGGCGATTGATTTCATGGCGGATGGGGTTCGGGTTCAGCGGTCGCACTCGCCCATCACGAAGTCGAGCGAGCCCAGGATGGCGGGGATGTCGGAAACCATGTGGCCCGGCAGCAGACGGGATGTGATGGACAGGTTGCAGAACGAGGGACTGCGGATCTTGAGGCGGTGAGGGACACCGCCACCCTTGGAATGGATGTAAAAGCCTAGCTCACCCTTCGGATTTTCCGCACCGAAATAGATCTCGCCGGAAGGGGCGTCGATGCCCTGGGTGGCGACGATGAAGTGGTGGATGAGTTCCTCCATCGACATCATCACCCGTTCCTTGTCGGGCAGCATGCTCTTCGGGTCGGCAAGGTTCACTGGTCCGTCCGGCATGGTATCAAGCACTTGGCGGCAGAGACGCAGCGACTGGCGCATTTCCTCCATACGCACCAGGTAGCGGGCGTAGCAATCTCCCTCGTCGGCCACCGGCACATCGAACTCGTAGCGTTCGTAGCCGAGGTAGGGGTTGTCTTTGCGCAGATCGCGCGCGATGCCGGAGGCGCGCAAGTTCGGGCCGGTCATGCCCCAGGCCACGGCGGACTCCGGGGTGATGATGCCGATATCGCGCATCCGCTCGATGAAGATCCGGTTCTTGTCGAGCAGCTTCGAGATTTCGTTGATCGTGTTCTCGCACTCGGTGAGGAAGGTGCGGACCGCTTCGCTGAAGCCCGGGGGCATGTCGCGGAGTTGACCGCCGACGCGGGTGTAGGAGGTGGTGAAGCGCGCGCCGGTGAGTTGTTCGCAGAGGTTGTAGACCTTTTCGCGTTCGGTGAAGGTGTAGAGGAAGACCGTCATGGCTCCCACATCCATCGCGCAGACGCCGACGCCGAGCATGTGGGAGGAGATGCGGGCCAGTTCGCAGCACAGCACGCGCAGGGCCTGGCCGCGCGGCGGCAGGGTCCAGCCCATCAATTTTTCCACCGCGCAGGCATAGGCCACATTGTTCGCGAGCGGCGCGAGGTAATCCAACCGGTCCGTGTAGGGCACGAACTGGTTGTAGTGCATATTCTCCGCGATCTTCTCGTCGCCACGGTGGAGGAAGCCCACATCGGGGTCGGCCTTGACGATTGTTTCCCCGTCGAGTTCCAGAACGAGGCGCAGAACGCCGTGGGTGGCCGGGTGGGACGGCCCCATGTTGAGGACCATGCGGTCCCCGGCGAGGTCGTCGGTTTCCGCGTGGTAGCTTTCGGCCGCCATTGCGCCGCGGGCGGCGTTGTCGGGGACATCGATGCCGGTGGTGGTTGGACTCATCGCGGGCGGCGGGAGTAAGGCGTCAAGAGCAGGGGATCGGCAAGGCGTTTGTGCGGCAAACGGGCGATTCCTGCCGCTGGGGTTGCGGGTGGGACTGCTTCTTGCTGGTCATCCGGCCGCGCTTTGCTGGGATGCGGGCATGCGCAGGAGCCTGATCATGACCGTATTGGGGGCCGACCGGCCCGGGTTGGTGCACGAGTTGGCCGAATTGGTAGCCGCACGCGGCGGGAGTTGGGGGGAAAGCCGGATGGCCCGTCTTGCCGGGCAGTTTGCCGGGATCGTGCGCGTGGACTGTCCCGGGGAAGCGGTCGAGGCGTTGCTTGCCGATTTGGAATCCTTGCGGGCCGGTGGTGTGTCGGTGCAGGCCGTCTTGGAGGAAACCGCGGAACCGGCTGCGCGGCGGCGTCTTTCGCTTTCCGTACTCGGCAACGACCGTCCCGGGATCGTGCGCGATCTGACTGCATCGGTGGCCAAGGCAGGCGGAAACATCGAGGAGCTTGTTACCGGATTGGAGAGCGCACCGATGAGTGGTCAGGCCCTGTTTCGTGCCAGCGGGACGGTCTCGGTGCCCGAGGGGATTTCCGCGGATGCGGTGCGGGCGGCGGTGGAGGCATTGAGCGGCGAGTTCGCCGTCGACCTCATCGGGTGAAGGGCCAGATGAGCGGGATGAGCGAGCAGGCCGTGACCCAGCAGATCACATTGAGCGGGATTCCGACGCGGAGGAAATCGGTAAAGCGGTAGCCGCCGGGGCCGTAGACCATCATGTGCGTCTGGTAGCCCATCGGCAGGGCGAAGGCGCAGGAGGCCGATACCGTCACGGCGATGATGAAGGGGCGGGGGCTCACGCCCAGTTCGGCAGCGAGGGTGACCACGATGGGGATCATCATCACTGCGGTGGCGTTGTTCGAGAGGACCTCGGTGAGGCAGAGCGTGAGCAGGAAGACCAGCCAGAGCATCAGCATCGGCAGGTGTTCGGGCGAGACCAGGGATTCGGCGAGTTGCACCATACCCTTGGCGAGCCAGACGGCGGTGCCGGTATTCTGCATGGCCATGCCGAGCCCGAGCAGGCCGTAGAGCATCAGCAGCACCTGCCAGTCGATGCTTGCGTAGGCCTCGCGCGGCGTCATCACGCGCAGCCAGAGCAGGGCCAAGGCCCCGACCATCGCCGCGTAGTGGATCGGCACGCGCGGGATCCACGGAAACGAGCCGTTGAGGAGGTCGGTGACGGTGGCGGTGAGCACCACGCCGACGAGGGCCGACCACGCGAGGATGACATGGAGCGGGCGGTGGTGGCGCGCCTCCTCAGGGGACGGCTCGTCGGGAGTATCGGTGAGGACGAAATCCCGGGTGGACTCCAGTGCGTCGAGGTTGTTGCGCGGGGTGATCACCAAGAGCGTATCGCCCATTTCCAGCGGCAGGGCCGCGATGCGGTCGGTGATGTTGTCGCCGCCGCGGTGAACGGCCAGCACCACTGAATTGTAGCGTTGCCGGAAATCCGCGCGGGCCAGCGTGGTTCCGATGAGAGACGACTCGTCGCGCACGACGAGTTCGGACACGAGGCCGTCGATGGTGGAGAGCAGTTCGGCGCCGATGCGTGAAAGCAGTGGTTCCGGTTCGCGGGAGCCGCTGCCCCGGCTGCGGATGGCGACCAAAAAGCGGTCGTTTTTCTCGATGATGATTTCCGAAAGCGGGAGCATCACCCGTGCGCCCTTGCGGCGGACCTCCAGTACATGGACCCCCTGCTTGCGGTTTCCGAGTTCGGTTTCCGCGAGGCGGTGGCCGATGAGCGGGGATGCGGCCCCGACCAGGATGTGATGCAGCGGTGTCGCGCGCGAATCGATATCGAGGCTGCCGGTGATCGAGGAGCGGGCGGGGATGAGCCGCGGGCCGAAGATCGTCAGGTAAGCCACGCCCGCGATCGCGAGCGGAACTCCGACTGGAGCGAGTTCGAACATCGACATCGGGGTCACCTTCAGGTCCTTGAGGGCACCGTTGACCAACAAGTTGGTGGAAGTGCCGATCAGGGTGCAGCATCCGCCGAGGATCGATGCGTAGGAGAGCGGCATCAGCAAGCGGGAGGCCGGAATGTCCTTGGAGCGCGCGAAGCCGAGGGTCATCGGCAGGAGGATTGCCACGATGGCGGTATTGTTCATCCATGCGCTGAAAAACGCGGCCATCGCCGAGAAGCCGAGGATCGCCAAACGGAGGTTGCCCGAGAGGCGGGTGCGGAGCATGTTGCCGATATGGTCGACCGCGCCCGATCGTTCCAAAGCACCGCCGATCACGAAGAGCGCCGCGATCGTCAACGGGGCCTCGTTGCGGAAGACATCGGTCATTTTCACGGGGTCGACCAAACCCAGGGCCACCACGAGGCAGAGGATCGACAGCGCGAGCACATCCGGGGGCGCCCACTCGCGGATGAACGCGATGAGCGTGATCACAATGACCGCGAGAGTTAGGGCGATTTCCGTGGTCATGGGAGGGTCTCGGGAGGGTCTCCAACGGGCGGCGGGGGGCGTCCCTTGCATCCGGAATGAGGATTTGGCAAGCACCAGAAGGTGGAAAAAACCCTGAAAATCCTTGAAAAGTCGCGTAACTTGACAAAATCGGTCATGCCACGGCCTTGGATTTCGGCGAATTTCGCGGTTTCGGCCGACGGCAAGATCAGCGATGCCGCGGGCGGTGCCTCGGGGTGGACATCGGCCGAGGATCACCAAAATCTGGTCCGCCTGCGGTGCGGGGCGGAGGCCATCATGGTCGGCCGCGGCACTTTGGAGCGCGACCGCATGAGGATGGTCGTGCCCGGTGCGGAGCGGCAACCCCTGCGGTGCATTGTCTCACGGCGGGGCGTCGTCGATCCCTCGCAGCCCGTCTTTTCGTCCCCCGGGGGCAGGATTCTCGTCTTGGCGACCGAGGAACGGGCGGGGATGGCCACTCACGGCGGGAGCGTTGCCGGATTTTTGGAAACCCTTGCCGCGGAGCATGGAGTGCGGCGTCTGCATTGTGAAGGCGGCGGCATGCTGCTGCGCGAGTTGGCCGCGCTGGATGTGATCGACGAACTGCACCTGACCTTCGCGGGGCATTCGGTGTTCGGTGGCGCGCGTTCCGCCACGCTTACCGGGATTCCGGGGGACTTCCTTCCCGCATCGCGGCGCTTCCGACTGATCGCGTGGGAACCGCGGCCGGATCTCGGCGAATGTTTCCTGCTCTATCGGCGGCAGGAGGATCAATGCCCGGAAGGCGCGGGCTCACCGTGCTTTCCGTGATCATCGGCATGGGGATGCTTTCCGTGGTCGGCCTTGTGTTCGTCTCCATGGCTCGCATGGCCGGAGTGATGCTGGTGGAGTTGCTTCGTTCCGTCGGGTCCCTCGAACTCGTGTCGTTCGCAGGACAGGCCGGTGAGAGCCGTCAGCGCGGCCAGCAGCGGAAATGCTTTCATCGCGGCGCTTCATAGGCCCCCCGCCGGAAAACGCAACCCCGAAGCACGGCGCGGGATCAGCGGACCCGCTCCACCTCAGCCGCCGCGCGCAGGACGGCGGCCTCGCCGAGGGCCGGTCCGAGGATCTGGAAGCCCACCGGCAGGTCCTTTCCCCCGTCGAAATCGGTCACGCCGCAGGGCACCGAAATCCCGGGCAATCCGGCGAGGTTGGCCGAGATCGTGAAAATGTCTGAAAGGTACTCGTGCATTGGGTCGTCGGCGAAGGCACCGATGCGGCGGGCGGGTGTGGGCGATACCGGGGAGGCGATCACATCGACCTTTCGGAACGCCTCCTCGAAATCGCGGCGGATCAGGGTGCGGACCTTTTGGGCGCGGCCGTAAGTGGCGTCGTAGTATCCGGAAGAAAGGACGAAGGTGCCCAGCAGGATCCGGCGTTTCACCTCCTGGCCGAATCCTTCTTCGCGCGAGCGGCGGTAGAGTTCGGGGATGTCGGCCGGGCGGCTTGCACGGCGGCCGTAGCGGACCCCGTCGAAGCGGGCGAGGTTCGAGGATGCCTCGGCGGGGGCGAGCACATAGTAAGTGGTCACCGCGTACTCCATGTAGGGCAGCGACACCGGGACGATTTCCGCGCCGCGGGATGCGAGTTTCGCGATGGTTCCCTCGATGAGCGCGCGCACGCCCGGGTCCATTCCCTCGCGGAAGTATTCCCCGGGCATGCCGATGCGCATGCCGGACACGCCCTTGTCGAGACCGGTGAGCACATCCGCAACCGGATCGTCCAAACAAGTGGAATCGAGCGGATCGCCGCCAGCGATGGCGGAAAAGATCCGGGCCGCGTCCTCCACGCAGGAGGCGAGCGGGCCGATTTGGTCGAGCGACGAGGCGAAGGCGACCAGTCCGTAGCGCGAAACCCGGCCGTAGGAGGGCTTGAGGCCCACCACGCCGCAATGCGAGGCCGGTTGGCGGATCGAGCCACCGGTGTCCGATCCGAGTGCGGCCACCGCGGTGCGGTCGGCCACTGCTGCGGCGGAACCGCCGGAGGAGCCACCGGGAATGCGTTGCGGGTCGTGCGGGTTGCGGGTTTGTTGGATGGCGGAATTTTCCGTGGCGGACCCCATGGCGAACTCGTCCATGTTCATCCTGCCGAAGGGGATCGCGCCGGCTTCGCGGAGTTTGCGCACCACGGTGGCATCGTAGGGAGCAGTGAAAGATCCGGCGAGAAAGCGCGAGGCGCAGGAGCAAGGTTGGCCGCGCACGCAGATGTTGTCCTTGATCGCCACCGGGATGCCGCCGAGAGGCAGGGAGAGATCGGCCCGCTCCGCCTCCTCGAGTGCGGTTTCCACATCGTGGGAAAGATAGGCACCGGTCTGCGCGTCGCGTGCCTTGATGTCACCGGCGAGTGTCTGCACCAAGTCCGCGGCCGTGATGTCGCCGGATTGGAGTTGCCTGCGGAGCGTGGCGATGTTCATGCGCGCTGGGATGGAACGGCCGGAGTCGTTCAGGCGTCGGCCACGACTCTGGGCACGCGGATCTGGTTCTGAAAGTGATCGGGCGCGTTGGAAATCACCTCCTCACAGGGCAGGCTTTCGCCGGGGATGTCTTCCCTCATTCGGTCGAAGACCGGCACTGCGTGGGCGGTGGGTTCCACTCCGGTGAGGTCGAGTTCTCCGAGGCGTGCGATATCCGCCACCACCTGGTCGAGTTGGTGTTGGAATTTCCCGACCTCTTCCTCGTCCAGTTCGAGACGGGCGAGCAGGGCCACATGGCGTACATCGATGCGCGGTTCCGGCACGGGCGGAGAATTCCGCAGGGATGCGGGCATTCCAAGCGTCAAGTTGCGTGGCGACGGGTCAGGGGGCGGTGATTTCCACGATCCGGCGGCGGGTGGCATCCGCGGCGGCCGCGTCCCCGGCCGCGCGTTGTGCTTGCTCGAGCGTGGCAAGCGCGAACGGATCGGACGGGAAAGCAGCGATGGCGCGGCGTGCGGCTTCGAGCGCCTCTCGGGGGGCCCTGCGGGAAAGGTGGAATTCGGCGAGTCGTGCAGCCACGGGCTTGAGGGCAAGCGGCGGCAGCAACAGGGGAGCGGGCGTCTGGCGCTCGGCGGCGGTGGTGAACCATGTGGCGGCGGCACCGTGGAGTTCGGGGGGGCCGGCAAGGGCGATGTCGCCGCGCAGTTCGCTGGAGAGGATCTCGAGAGATTGGAACGACCGGCTCCAGAACGATCCTTCGCCACCGCGCACCGCCATCGGCCGGGTCGCGGCGAAACGCTCGCCGTGATCGGTAAGAGCCCTCATCACCGCGCGGGCTTCCTCTGGTTTTCCGTCCTCGAGCAACCGTCGCGACTCGAGAAGGATGCGCAGACCATCGATCCACCAGTATGCCAGCGACTCCTTGCGGAGCGGCGCGAGTTGCTCGGGCGTGGGCAATGTCGCGAGCGCGGCGGCGGCATCGCCCTTGGTTCCCCGACGCAGCAGGATGCGGGCGGGAAGCGTCTTTGCCTCCCAAAGTTGGAAACGGAAACCCGCGGACAAGGTACGCTTCGGATCGATTTCCGCGGCGGCTGCGGCCCGGGCCACTTGCAAAGCCTCTTCGGTCTTTCCGCGCGATGCCAAAGCCACCGCGCGGTAGCATTCGGCACGCAGCCAGCCCGGACAATCGGCGAGGTCCGCCTTTCGGGTCGTCATCCACTCGCGGTAGCCCGCGGCAGCCGCGGCAAAAGACGCTTCCGCCTCGCGATGGTTGCCGCAACGCCACTCGTAATGACCGAGAAGATGTCGGTACGGCGCGTAGTCGGGGACTTTCGCGCACAACGAGCGGGCCGCTTCCAATCGCGGCGAGAGGTCGGGCGCTTCGGCGGCCGCCATCAGCAGCGCGTTGAACGGCAGCGGCGATTCCGGGTGCTTCCGCACTTGAGCCTCGAGCGAGGCCTCGGCTGCGCGCTGGTCGGGGGTGGCTTCTCCGGTCTCGGTATAACCCCCGCGGGAAAACAACGGGGCGAAGAGCACCGCCTGGGATTCATTCGGAAACGCGCTGACAATCTCGGCGAATTCTCGGGCGCCTGCCGCAGGACCCTCACGCAAATGACGCAGCAATGCGGTGGTGTAGCGGACCTCGAGTTCCGTGCCTTTGCCCTTGGCAGCGAGCCATGCCATGCGCTCGACCGCGGCGGCCATCGCCGGGTCGGTCTCGGGCGCGGGCTCCAGCAAGGCCAATGCCATTCCCCAGTGCGCGAGCAGGCATTCCGGATCCTTCCGGATCGCCGCCGCGAAATGGCACGATGCCTCAAAGTCCCAACCCCCGTGCACATGGCTGAGCCCCGCAAGAACCTGCTGCTGCACGGTTTCATCCGCCCCGCTCACCGCAAACACCGGAAACCCCGCGACCGGCCGGGCCTCGGGCGGTGCGAGGCGTTTGACCGCAGAAGGAATCGCCTCCTCGAAAGCGGGAGGACCCGCCGCAGACTCCACATCGGCCGGGGATTCCGCCGCAGGGGAAATCCCTCGCGTCAACACCATCAGCGTGCACACCACTCCCCTCGCCCATCGGCAGTTCGATTTCACAAAACGGAGTGTCGGATCGCCCCGAGGGCACTCCAAGCAAAATGACGCTGGCTTTCCGCAGCGGGAGTTCCCTAGCTTGCGCGCGTGAACCTCGGAGTGGTCGGATGCGGAAGGATGGGAACGGCACTCGCGGGCGGGGCAATCCGTGCCGGGGTGGTCGCGCCCGAAGAAGTGACGGGGACCGACCCCCAGGAGGAGGCCTGCCGCCGCTTCCGCGAAGTGACCGGGGCACGCACGACCCGAGACATCGCGGGACTGCGCGACTGCGATACCTTTCTGCTCTGCACCAAACCACAGCACGCGATCGACGCCCTCCGCGTGCTGCGCGACACGCGAGGGGATTTGGGCGGACTGCTGATTTCCGTGGCGGCGGGAGTCACCATGCAGTCGATGGAACAGGCGGCCTCACCGGGATGGCGGGTGATCCGCTGCATGCCCAACACGCCTGCCCTGATCGGAAAAGGAGCGGCGGCCTTCTGCGCGGGAACTTCCGCCACCCGCGGGGACGCCGCCACCGCACAACGACTGCTGGGGGCGGTGGGAACCGCCCTCGAAGTCCCGGAGCCTTGGATGGACGCGGTCACCGGCCTTTCCGGCAGCGGCCCGGCTTTCGCGTACCTTTTCATCGAATCCCTCGCCAAGGGAGGAGAGCAGAACGGTCTTCCGCCCGCCGAGGCGTTGGCTCTCGCAGCACAAACCGTGCTGGGCGCCGCCGCCATGGTGATCGAAACCGGCCAGAGCCCGGCCGCCCTTCGGGATATGGTCACCTCGCCCGGCGGCACCACCCTCGCCGGTCTCGCGGAATTGGAGCGGCACGGAATGAAACAAGCCGTCATCCATGCAGTGAACGCCGCAACCAAGAGGTCGGCCGAATTGGGCCGCTGACCGGTTTTTTCGATTTCCCACGGCCGATACCCTGCCTACGATGCGCCCCATGATCCGCCAGTTCCGAGAAGCCTCCGCGGTGGCAATCGTGGCCGCCGTGCTCGCATCCTGCGGCGCGGACGACGACACCCCGATGCTCGCCGGGGACACCCGGGCCTCGGCGGAGAAAGGGGAGGTCCTCTACCGGAAGGCAAAACAGGCGGACGATGCCGGGAAAAGCAAACGCGCCGTCAAACTCTACGACCGCGTGGCGACCTCCTACCCCTTCGCACCCTCCGCCGACGAGGCGCGCTACCGCCAGGCGCAGTTGCTCGAACAGCGCGGCGACATCCCGGAGGCCTTCGAAGCCTACGACCGTTTCCTGCAACGCTACCCGGGCAGCAACCTCTATCCGATGGTCATCGAACGCCAGGCATCGATGGCCCAAGCCGCGGCCGATGGCGATATCCGCTCAAGCGTGCTCGGTCTCAAGACCAAGCTCTCGCTGGACAAGACCGTCGACATGCTGCGCAAGGTGGCCTCCCACGCGCCGCGCTCCCGCACCGCATCCAAAGCGCTTTTCACGATCGGAGAACTCTATGCCGCGAAACGCAAGCCCAAGGAGGCGATCGAAGCCTACCGCCAGCTTGTCCGCGAGCAACCCGACTCCCCGGAGGCCCCGGAGGCATTGTTCCGCACCGGCGTGGTTCTCATGGAGGACGCAAAGCGCGGCAACCAAAACCAAGCCAACCTCGACCTCGCGCGCGAAGCGTTTCAGGACTACCTGATCCAATACCCGGGGCACGCCCGCAACGGCGAGGCACGCCGCCTCATTGCCGGACTCGGCGAAAGCGACTTGCGGCGCTCCTACGAAATCGCCGAGTTCTACCGCCGCACCGGCAAACCCGAGTCAGCCAAAGTCTACTACCGCGACATCATCCGCCGCGCGCCCCCGGGTTCGGAACTTCACGGCAAGGCCGGCGCCCGGCTCAACGAAATCGGCGGATGATGCAGACCCGCCGCGCCGCCATCATCCTGGCCGCCTGCGCGTGCCTCACGCAATGCGCTGGGTACCGCATCGACGGCGCCAAGCCGCCATCACTCGCAAAGGTGCGCGGCATCGCGGTGCCGATGTTCTCCAACGCCACCCCGCACCCGCGGGCCGAGGCACTCGCCACCTCGGCCGTGGCCGCCGCCATCGTGCGCGATGGTCGCTACCGCATTGCCGATGCCGATGACGCGGATGCGGTGCTCGAGGGGGAAGTGGCCTCGATCAACTACTCATCGATCCGCGGCAGGCGCCTCGACACCCTGCTGCCCGAGGAGTTGGCCAATACGGTCACCCTGCGCTGGACCCTGCGCGACGCCCGCAATCCGGTCAAGGAGCTCGCCTCGGGAAGCTCGAAGGGAACCAGCCAGCTCTTCGTCTCCTCGAATCTCCAGACCGCCCGCAACAATGCCCTGCCCGAGGCCCTCGAAAAAGCCGCGGAGGCCTTGGTGTCGCGGATTTCCAACGGGTTCTGAAACCCGACCCGCGGCGCACCGGAAGTTTCACCCGGGCGAGGTTGATCTCCCGGGAGGCGGGTAGTAAAATTCGCCCGAGTTCCTGCAAGATGGCAATGAGCGGAGGAGACGGACAACCCCACCAGGCTTTCGAAAACAACCTCCTGGAAAAGATCGCGCGGTCCGAACGCTACTTGGCGTATCAGGAGGCGTTCCGCATCGCCACGGGCCTGCCCTTGCGCCTCGTTTCCGCGGATCCGGATGCGTGGTGCCTTGGGGACGAAGCGGTGAACCGCGCACCCTTGTGCGAAACGCTCAACCTCTGCCAGAAGGCCTGCGCCGCGTGCATCGAGACCAACCGGCGCCTGATGAAGGAGGCTAAGGCAACGGGCCCGATCACCTGCCACTGCTTCGCCGGACTTTGCGCCACAGCAGTGCCCGTGCGGATGGGTGCCTCGGTGATCGGGTTCCTCAAGACCGGGCAGGTGTTCAGCCTCCCGCCCACGGAAGCGAAGTTCGAACGCCTCCTCGGAGTCCTCGGCCGCAAGACCCTCGACAAGGCCACCCGCAGACAACTCCGTGAGGCGTATTTCCAGACCAAGCATGTCGAACCGGTCCGCTACCAGAGTATGGTGACCCTGCTGCAAAGCTTCGGGGAACAACTCGGCGAGCAGGCGGAATCGCTGGCGCTCATCGAGGAAGGCAGCGAACCGGCGGCGGTCGCCAGGGCCCGGAAATTCATCCACGCCCACCTCGACCAACCCCTGCCCCTCGGCCTCGTCGCGCGGCAGGCGGGCCTCAGCGAGTCGCACTTCTGCCGCCTTTTCAAGGAAGCGTCCGGCATCACCTTCACCGACTACATCAGCCGCTGCCGGATCGACTGGGCGAAGCGCGAACTGCTCAAGCCCGACGCACGGATCTCGGAAATCGCCTTCCTCGTCGGCTACCAGTCGCTCTCCCAGTTCAACCGCAGTTTCGCCCGCATCGTCGGCCGCTCGCCCACCGTCTACCGGCGCGAGCGTCTGGCGCGCGCCGCCTCGTGAGCACCTCCCTTCCTCTTCCCCGACGACCGGGCTTGATACACGCGGACTTTTGCGCCTGAATCGGTTCCTCCGGACGCGCCCGCGCCCCGCACCCATGGAAGAACGCTACGAACTCCGACGCCAAATCGGCCAAGGCGGCTTCGGCAAGGTGCATGTCGCCTTCGACCACCGGATGAAGCGCGAGGTGGCCGTCAAGCGCATCGTGACCGGAGGCAAGGTGCTCGAAGAGGAATCCACCCGGCAACTGATGAAGGAGGCCGGCTCGCTGGCCACTCTCCAGCATCCGAACATCGTCACGGTCCATGATTTCGGAAACGACGCCGAAGGCCCCTTCGTGGTGATGGAGTACATCGTCGGAAAAACCCTCGACGACATCATCGGCACAACCTTGCTGACCTGGCCGGACTTCCGCGAGCTGGCGATGCAGACCCAGGAGGCGCTCGTGGCCGCGCACGAACTCGAACTGGTTCATAGTGATATCAAGCCGTCGAACCTCATGCTCAACTGGCTTCCTTCGGGAAAGTTCCAGGTGAAGGTGGTGGACTTCGGCCTCGCCACCCTCGTGCGCTCGCAGTTGCGCGAGGACCTCAAACTCAAGGAGGCGGTCTACGGATCGATCCAATTCATGCCGCCGGAGCAGTTCGAGCGCCTGCCGCTCGACACGCGTTCGGACATGTACTCGATGGGTTGCGTTTACTATTACGCGCTGACCGGTTGCCATCCCTTCGAGGGGACCACCGGCGAGGAGGTGATGCAATCCCATCTCCAGCACGCGGTGACGCCCCTGCAGCACATCCGCGCCGGGATCCCGCTTTGGGTCTGCGACTGGGTGATGTGGCATATCAACCGACTGCCGGAAGACCGCCCTTCTTCCGCGCGCGAAGCCTTGTCGGTGTTCATCCAGAACGAACGCAACCCGGCGGCCACCGGCATGAGCACCGGCGAACCACCGCCTGTGCCGAAGCGTCCGCGGCTTATGATCCCCGGCGCACCTCCCCCGGAACCGGAGCCCGAACCGCAAATCCCGCGGATGCGCGGCGTGCCGCAGACTCTGTCGCCCCCCGAGGGATCAAAGCCGAGCGTCCACACCAGCAGCGTGGAAACCCTGCCCGCGGAAGGTGCCGCCCCGGAAGTGTCCGCCCCGCCGGCCGAGGAAACCCCTCCCGCTGCTCCACCGCCTCCCTCGGCCGCACCTCCCCCGGCTCTGGCCCGGCGCAAACTGCCCGAACATGTAAAGGCTCCGCCGCGCCCTCCCGAACCGGAAGAGGGCCGGGAAACTGCCGCTCCCGCGCCGTCCGAAGCGCCGCGGAAGCAATTGTCCCCTTCCCTGCTTGCGGGAATCGCCGTGGCTTTGCTGCTCGTAGTGGGTTTCGCCGCCTGGTTACTGATCGATAAAATCAACCAGAACAAGAACGCCCAACTGTACAACGAATTGGTCCGCGCGGCATCAGTGGAGGGAGCCGAGGAGTTGGGGGTCGATTCACGAAAGCTCGGCCTGCTGCTCGATGCGGCCTGCGATACTTCGGCAAACAAGGATCGCCAGCTGGTGTACCAGGCGCTGGTACTGGCCAAGGCTGGCGACGGCACCGATGTGGGTGCGCGGATTCTCAAAGAGGCCACCTCGCGCGAGATGGCTCCGGATGTGAGGGATGTGCTGCTTGGCGATGTGTTGCGACTGAGAAAGGAGCCGGGCACGGTCAAGCCCTTGCTCGACTACGCCACGGCGCAAGCCAGTCCGCCGCGCCACGCGGTGTCCGCCCTCAAGGCGGTGGCCTCGATCGCGGATGACTCGAGCCTCGGGTCGCTGCTGGAAATTGTTTCCGTGCACCCGAAACCCGAACTGCGAAAGGCCGCGGAGGACGCCGCGGCGGCGGTGATCCGGCGGGAAAAGATCAAGTCGTCCGCGGCGGATGCCCTGAGCTCGGCGCTTGGCTCTGCGAAAGACCCTGCCGTGCGCCAGGCGCTGGTGCGCCTGCTGGGAGGCACCGGAGGATCGGAAGCCCTCGGTGTCGTCCGGGAGTTCTATCAAAACGGGGACGCGACCGACCGCATCGCGGCGGTGGCGGCGCTGGCATCGTGGACGGATGCGGCGGCGTTTCCGGTGCTGCTGGAGATCGTGGGGGCGGGCGAACCGCGGATCCGCTCGTCGGCTTTTTCGGCCGCTGTCCGCTGGTTGGAGTCGCAGGAGGGACGCGAGCCAGTTCCAAACATCCGTGACGAATGGGGAAAACTTTCCGAGGCCGCCCGAACCCCGGAGGAACAGCGCTCGGTCATCAAGGGACTTGCAAATGCGAGCGGCGACTGGGTGGACGGGTTGCTGGCATCCTACGAGACCTCCGCGGAACCGATGATCGGGCAACTCGCGGCGGAGGCGCGGAGTTACCGCAAACGGATGAGCGGGAACAAGTAAGCGGATCCCGCACCGCAAAGGACGGCCCCGTTTCGCGGCCCCAGCCTCAGGACCGGGGCTGCTCCGGGTCATTGGGAGCATCGATGGAACCCTCATCGAGATCGGCGGAGCCTCCGCCCGCTTCATCCAGATCCATTTCACGCACCCTCTTGTGGTCGCGCTGGATCTCGACATGCCGCCGCAGGTCCTCGCGCAAGGCCACCCCGTCCCTCACCGCGGGAATGACGAAGCCCGGCTTGGAGCGGTCGGATGTCTCCAACTCGATCGTCGCCAAACCGGTGAGGCGCATCCACCAAGGGCGGAGGGTGACCGAGTCCTTTACCCGGTAGAGTTCGATCTCGTCGACCGTCTGATTGATGATGCCGCTGGTGGTGCGCAGCCGTTCGCTGGTCAGTTCGTAGATCGTGGTGTGCAGGCCGAGGAATTTCCACGCCGCATGGGCCAGCGGCAGGACGGCCGCGAGAAACACCCACGGAAAGAAACACCCGCCCGCAATCACGGCCGCCAGCACGAGCGCGGCAACGGCGAAGTTGCCGGCATTCAGCCACTGCGACGACCGACCTTTCCAAATCGAGGTTTCCGGATCCATGGGTCGGGAGTCTGGCGGGTCCTACCGGATGTCTCAAGTGGAGAAACCACGGGATTTTGGAGCCCCTCGCGGCTCGGGAATGGACAGGGGGACGACTCCGGGCCACCATGGACGAACACACGCCATGGACCTGCTCGTCGCCGCACTGAAGGAACCGTTTGTCTGGGGGCTGCTCCTCGGCCTGCTGGTGGCGGGCTTTGTTTGGAAATCGGGCCGCGTCGCGCGCAAGACCGCCACCCGGGAGATCAAGCGCCTCGAGGCCGAGCTGCGCGACATGGGCAACCACCTCAACACCCAGCTCAAGATCAACGCCAGCGGCAACCAAAGCGTCCAAGAGGAACTGGAGTCGCTGCGCAAACAGAACGAGACCCTGCGCGTGAACCTCGCCACCTTGCAGGCCAAGCCCGGCCGGGCGGAACAACGCCAGCTGCGCCTGCAGGAAACCGCGATCTCCGCGATGCGCGCGCAGGCACCGGGTTTTGCCACCGCCTGGGAACAAGCCCTGCGCGATGCGGAACGGGAAATGACCGATGCGGAGTCGGGCCTGCTCAAGCTGGTGCGCCGCGTTGTTCCGGGGATCGGCCGTGGCGGCACGACGCCCGAAGCGGAAAGCACGAACGAGCCGGGGCGCGAGTAAGGAGATTTCCCCGCCCTTTCAAAGGAAGGGATTGCTCGCCGCCTCGCGGCCGATGGTGGTCTCGCCGCCATGACCGGGCAGCACGCGCGTCGAGGGCGGCAGGGTGAGCAAGTGGCGCGCGATGCCGTCCAGCAACAAATCGGTGTCACCTCCGGGCAAATCCGTGCGGCCGATCGAACCCGCAAACAAGGTGTCCCCGGTGAAAACAATGCCCTCCCCCGGGAAATGGAAGGTGAGGCTGTCCAAGGCATGACCCGGAACATGCGCGACCTCGCACTGCAAACCGTCGAGCGCCGGCGCCGCATCGGGACCGATGATGCGGTCGACCCGGTAAGGCTTCACCGACAGCGGCATGCCCCAGGCGCGCGCCGCTTCCTCGAGTGTGAGGGCGCGCGAATACGGCGCCTGGGCATGGATCACCGCACCTTGCTCCTGCAACGCGGCGGCATCCTCGACATGATCATAGTGCTGGTGGGTGAGCCACAGGTTGTCCACGCGGATCCCGCGCTCGCCGAGCCACTCGCAAATCCCCGCGGGCGCATCAATCAGCAGGCACAGGCCGGGGCGCTCGACCAACCACCCGTTGGTCTGCGCCATGCCGCCGGTGAAACAGGAAATCCTCATCCTCACCTCACCAGAAGATCCAGTAAAGCAGCAAGGTGGCCACCACGACCGCGATACCCCACACCTTGGCCCGCGAAGAGGATTCGAGCGAGATCAAGTCGGTGACCGGCAGCTTGACCGGCTCGCGCAGGGGCTTGACCACCGTAATCGCCGCCATCACCAAAAACACCGCGCCGAAGCAGATCGCCATGCGGTTGAGGAAGGCGATCTCCGCGTGGAAGAGGAACAGGTAAGCGTAAAGGACCACATTGACCAGAATGCCCAGCCAGCCGAGGTACCGCGGCGCGCGCGGCACGAGAAACCCGAACAGGAACACCATCAACACACCCGGACTGATGAATCCCTGGAACTCCTGGATGAAGGTGAAGATGCCTCCGAAGGCGGGATTGCCGAGGAAAGGCGCGATGCCGCAGGCGATCAGCACGAACAGCACCGTGAAGAACTTGCCAGCACCGACCAGGGCACGCTCGTCGGAACCCGGCCTGAGCTTGGCGAAAATATCGATCGTGGCGATGGTCGATGCGGAGTTGAGCATGGAGGCGAGCGACGAAACCACCGCGCCGAAAATGGCCGCCAACACGAACCAGGTGACCCCGGGCTTGAGCAGATTGCGCAACAGCACCGGGAAGGCCGCGTCGTAATCGTAGCCGATGAGCCTGGTGCCCTCCTTCACTCCGGCCGCCTTCGCCTTGGCAAGCAGCGATTCGTTGGCCTGCACGACCGCCGCCGGGTCGGAGGGAGTGACGGCTTGCGGCGCGACACCCGCCAACCCGGCGTTGTGGCGCAAGACCTCCATCGCCTTGGCCGGTTCGTTGCTCGCGAAGTGCCCGGTGAAGGCATGGACGGTCTTCACTCCGGAGCCCAGTGCGGCAAGGGTTGCGGCATTTTTTCTCGAAGCCTCGTCACGCAACTCGCCGTTGAACAAATTGAAACAAAGGATGCCGGGAATCACCACCACGAAGGGAATGATCAGCTTGAGCGCCGCCGCAAACACGATGCCGGCCTGACCTTCGGCCAGCGACTTGGACCCGAGCGTGCGCTGGACGATGTACTGGTTGAGCCCCCAGTAGAAGAAATTCGGAATCCACAGGCCCAGCACCAGCGCCGACCAGGGAATCTCCGGGTCCGACTTCGGCCGCACCATGTGCAACTTCCCGCCCGCGAGGTTTTCGCCGTCGCGCGCAACGGCCTCACCATCCTTGCCGTCGTTCAACAAAAGGAACCGCTCCCACGCCCCTGCCTTGGCCAGATCATCGACCGTGGCGGCCGAGTTCTCCACCTTGGTTTCCACCAACTTCACGGGATCCGCATCGCGCAGGGCGCCAAAGGCGAGGTAGGCCACGACCGCGCCGCCCACGATCAAGGCCGCACCCCAGATCAGGTCTGTCCACGCGCAGGCCTTGAGTCCGCCCACGAACACATACAGGGCCGCCGAAAGCCCGATGATCCAACAACCGACGGTGATCGATCCAAGATCGAGCCCCATCAGCGAGTGCCCGGCGAAGAAGACCGACACCACCTTGGCACCGGAATAGATGACCGATGCCGTGGGAACGCCCACGAGAATCACCAGCGTGGCCACCGCCATCACCGTGCGCGAGACGACGCCGTACCGGTACTCGAGGAACTCGGGAATCGTGTAGATGCCGCAACGCAACAACTTCGGCAGGAACACGAACGCCACCACGACGAGGGTCACCGCAGCCATCCACTCGTAGGAGGCGATGGCCATCCCGAGCCAGTCGGCGGATTTCCCGGACATGCCGACGAACTGTTCGGAGGAGATATTGGCGGCGATCAGGGAAAAGCCGACGAGCCACCATGTGAGGCCGCGGCCCGCGAGGAAATAGCCCGCGGCACCGCCCGATTCCGCCGCTCCGGCGCTTTCCTTGCGACCTTGGCGGATGCCGAAGGCAATCACCCCGACCACGGCAAGAAGGAAGAGCACCATGTCGAGGGTACTCATTGCGGTGGTGGGCGCGGGAACGGTGGCGATGGCGAGCAGCGTTGCGGAGGTCATGGAGGTTTCGTGGGTTGGGAAGGAAAGATGCGGAGCACTCGGGTCACCTGACCGAGAAGCGGTGGATCATCACATGCCGGTAAGACTCGCCGGGCCGCAGCACCGGGGACGGGAAGCCCGGCTGGTTGATCGCGTCGGGAGGAATCTCGGTTTCCAGACAAAAAGAAGTCCCCTTCCCGCAGCGGACCCCGCCCTTGCCGACGACCGTGCCGTCGAGGCCGTGCGCGCCATAGAAATGCACCGCGGGTTGATCGGTCAGCAGGGTCAGAACCCGGCCGCTCGCCCGTTCCTCAACCACCGCCGCCTCGCGCAGACCCTCGCCATGGATGAGGAAACTGTGATCATAGCCTCCGGCCGCCCGCAAAGGAGCATAGTCCGCATCAAGGCGCGACCCGATCAGGGCAGGCTCGGTGAAATCCATCGGCGTGCCCCGCACCGAAAGAATTTCCCCGGTGGGAATCATCGTCGTGGCGGTCGGCAGAAACCGTTCCGCACGCAAGGTCAGGCGGTGGGAAGCAACCGAGGATCCAAGATCCCCCGAAAGATTCCAGTAGGCGTGCTGGATCACATTGACGATGGTCGGCGCATCCGTGGTCGCGGTCGCCTCCCAGATGAGTTCGTCTTCATCGGTAAGCGTGTAGGAAACCCGCACCGTCGCATTTCCCGGATAGCCCTCCTCTCCATCGGGCGAAACCCGGGTGAACTCGACGCGCGCTCCCTCCGCGATCCGCGCGTCCCACATCCGCTTGTGGAAACCGATCTCTCCTCCGTGAAGATGGCAGGGAACCCCCCCCGACACCGCATTTAGCGGGAGTCGGTACTCGCGCCCATCGAGGGTGAAACGCCCGTCGCGGATGCGGTTGCCGCAGCGTCCCACGGTCGCCCCGAAATACGGGGCATTGACCTTCCAGCCCTCGAGATCGTCGAAACCCTGGGTGATGTCCGCCATCACCCCGTCCCGATCCGGGGTCTCCATCGAAACCAAAGTCGCACCGAAATCCGTCACCCGGGCCCGCAGCCCCTGACGATTCACCAAGGTGAACAAACGAACCGGACCACCATCGTCCCGTTCCCCATAGCCCGATACCGTAACCCCGGGAGCATGCGCCATGGGGAGTTTGTGGAGGAGCCGTGGAAAAATGGCCAGATTTTATCTGCCAGACCCCTGCCCAAGCCACCAAGTCCCCGGGCGCCCGGCGGCAGGATCGCCGCTCTGGATCTGGCCCCATCCGGAAACCGACCGGACATCATCGGGTTCGAGATTTCCCCTTGACCCAGGGCACCGGATTCCTGTTCCCTCCGCCCCGCCATAATTGTTGCGACTGATTCTCAATACCAATAATTTCATGAAACTTGGAGTTTCCTGCCCTCGCAAAACCGTTGCTCCGTCGTCCCTGCCGCGCCCCACCGGACCAATCCTGCCTGCGCTGGTTGTGGCGTGTTTGGGGTCGGTCCCGGCGATCCGGGCTCAGGACGCATGGGAGAACCTGGAACCGCTGACGGTGGTGGGCGACCGCGAGGAGTCGTTCGAGCTTCCTGGATCCGGCATGAGGGTGGACGCGCAGGAGTTTGTTTCCCGGGGCTACACGAATATCGCGCAGATCGCGGCGAAGGTTCCGGGCGTGTATGTGCGCAACGAGGACGGTTTCGGAAATTTCCCGAATATCTCGCTTCGCGGAGTCGACGGCAATCGCAGCACCAAAGTGACGATGATGGAGGACGGGATCCTCACGGCACCCGCGCCCTACTCGGCACCGAACGCCTACTACGCACCGCAAGCGGGACGGATGGGAGGAATCGAGTTCCTCAAAGGATCAAGCCAGGTGAAATACGGACCGCAAACAACCGGCGGCGTGGTGAACTACCTCTCGACTCCCTTCGTGACGGAAGAAGACGGACCGCGCTTCCACAACCGCACGACCTTCGGCAGCCACCGGACTCTCTTCGAACATGCTTGGGCGGGAGATGTGGCGGAGAACCAGACCGGCAAGGTCGGCTGGCTGTTTGAACTCCACGGCGGGCGCTCGGACGGATTCCGCAACATCGACGGCTCGGATCGCGATACCGGTTTCGAACTGCTCGAGCCGATGCTGAAACTATTCTGGGAACCTTCGACCACCCTCGAACAGCGGCTGGAACTCAAGGTGGGCCACACCTCGTTCGACGCCAATGAAACCTACACCGGCCTCACGGACGCGGGCTTCGCGGCGAATCCCGACCGCCGCTACGCGGCCACGCGCTACGACCGCTTCGAGTCGGAACAATGGCGCAGCTACCTGTCATGGACGGCGGAACCCACGGAAGAACTCCGCTTGGAAAGCGCCGTGTATCTCAACACCTTCCGACGCAACTGGGACAAACTCTCCGCCGTGGACCTTTCCGCCGCGGGCTCACCGATCACGAATGTGGCCGAGGCAATGATGACGACGGAAGGCATCGCACTGCTGCAAGGCCTGGGCGCCGGATCAATCACCACCACCGATGCATTCCGCGACCATGAAGCCTATGGTTGGCAAAACCGGATCAACCACCGCTTCGAAACCGGATCCGTCTCACACGATCTGGCGTTGGGACTCCGTTTCCATTTCGATCAGCAGGACGGTTCGGATACGAAAGCAGCGTACTCTTCCGACAGCTCGGGCGGATTCAACCCGGCGGGTACCACCCCCGCGGCGCCGATTACCCGCCAAGAGGCATTCGCCACTGCCGTGTATGTCGAGGACGCACTCACGATCGGCAAGCTCACCCTGCGGCCCGGCCTGCGCTACGAATGGCTGGATCTGGAATCCACCAGTCCCGGAAGCGCCACGGTTTCGACCGACGAACAATTGCTCATGGGAGGACTCGGCGCGAACTTCCTCCTCGACGATCACAACTCGCTTTACGGCGGGGCCTATCGCGGCGCCTCCCCTGCCAATCCCTCGGGCTATGCCGCGGGCACCGAGAGCGAGGAAAGTTTGGGATTCGAACTGGGCCTGCGCCATCGCAGCGACGGACTCCGCGCCGAACTGGCGGGGTTCTTCACCGATTTCGACCAATTGATCGCTCCAGAACTTCCCGGCGGCGCGGGATCGACGCCGAGCCTCAACGGCGGATCCGCCGAAGTGTGGGGTCTGGAAAGCATCGTCGAATACGACCACGGCCGCGCAACCAACCGGGACTTCGGTATCCCGGTCTACGCCAGCGCCACCTTCACCCACGCGGAATTCGCCGACATGAACGGCGTGCTCGCACCCAACGCAGGAACCTTCGCGGGCGGCCGCAACGGAAACGAGATCCCCTATGTGCCGCAGTGGAAAATCGCTTCGGGCATCGGCCTAAACTGCGGACCTTGGTCCGTGAACCTCGACGCATCCTACCTCTCGTCGACCTGGGGCACCGGCTACAACAACGACCCCCGACCAGTCGGATCCAACCCGAGTGCAATGGACGGCAAAACGGACCCACTGCTGGTGTTCGACCTCAGCGGCTCCTACCACATCAATGACCACTGGAAGATCGTCGGCGGCATCCAAAACCTCTTCGATGAACGAGGCATCCTCAGCCGCGCCCCACTCGGCGCACGCGGCAACGCCCCGCGCATGATCTTCGCCGGATTCGAAGCGGACTTTTGACCACCCCCCAGCTGCCCGGCCTAGGCACCGCTGGGAAATCGGGCTGCGAAAACTCCGCCCGCCGCAATCCGCCGCGATGCGAAAATCGGCAATTTCCCCGAAGAAATCAGGGGATTTTGCGCATGTCGGGGCCGGAGCAAAACCGGAAAGCGCCGGAGCAAAACCGGACAGTGAGACGGAGCAAAACCGGATTTTTTAATTTTTGCGCCGTAAGTGGCTGGCGCTAAGCGGTTTATTAGGGAGATTTGACCATCGCACGGAGGATACGGCTCTGCCGGAGGGCAACCGGAGCGGCGGGCGATGCCACAGGGGGCCAAGGCCCCGGGCCGCGGCATGTGCAACACGGCATGCTGCGGCCCCTGGGCCCAATGCGGTAAACTCCGGGGGTCTGGGGGCAGCGCCCCCATAAGCGAGGCATTGCCAGGCGGTGCCCGGGAAGCACATGATTTCAAGATGAAAAGAAACAGATCATCCATCGTCTGCCCGCCGATTTTGTTAGAAAGACACTTCGCGATTTTAACAGCGGAGCAATTGATGTCGCTAGTGCCTGCGCCCGCTTGGAAGTGAGCCGGTCACGGCTCTACGAGCTACGAACCGCCTTGCTCAGAAATCAGTCCGGCTATCACCCTGCGGCCAGTGGTGGCAACCACGGAGATGCATGGCCCACAGATGTTATCGAATGTATCACCGGATTCCTGCCTTTGCAGATTCCACCAAATTTCCAGCTCATTGCCGATGAAATGGATCGGCTACACGGGTTCAAGCGTGCCCGTTCAACGGTAGAGGATTATGTCAAAAATCATCTCGCTCATCTCATCCCGCAACCCGAACGCAAGCCACGCACCTATCGGCGTTTCCGCCGCGCCCATGTCGGCGAACTCTGGCAGCACGACAGCTCAATACACCAGTGGTGGCCGGCTTCTGGCAAACAAACCCTACTGCTCACTACCGACGATTGTTCAGGCCTCTGCGTGGCCGGTCGCTTCGTCGAGAGAGATACCACCTGGAACCACTTCGAGCACTTTCGCGAAGCCTTCGAGGCCCATGGTCTGCCAGAAGTCATTTACACTGACGGGTTGAGCCTCTTCGGCCCTAGTTCAAGCTACGACCACAGCGACCCAAAGAGCGAATTCCAACGCGCCCTGCGCCCACTGCGCATCGCCCACATCGTGGCTCCCACACCTCAGGCCAAGGGTAAGATCGAAAGGCGTTTCGGAACCTTCCAGAACCGACTCGTCACCCTCATGGCCCACCAGAAAGTTGAGACATGGCAACATGCCGACGAGATCCTCCAGATGGAAATCCAGCGCCAGAACCGCAAGACCCTGCACACCACCGGCAAAGTGCCCATTGAAGTCTGGGAAGAACAGGTTCAAAAAGGTATCACGCAACTTCGTCCCACGCCCGAACCATCCCTGCTCGATCTGCATTTATCGCTGCGCGCCACCCGCAGGGTACACCTCCGCCACATCATCCAATTCGACGGCCGCGATTACGAGATCGCGACCACTTCCCGCAAACCCGTGACCATCATTTTCCACCCCTGCCGCAAGTTATGGGTGCTCGAACATTCACCAAAGTTAACTTGGCCGCCGATTCTCGGCTATTTTACGCTGTAATTTGTCCGGTTTTGCTCCGGAAAAAAATCCGGTTTTGCTCCGTCGCCCACACTCCGTGTTTTTCAGGCTGCTTTCGCCGGCAAAATATGTGGAGTGCTCTTTTGCGTAG
>CAZMUK010000041.1:0-23025 GCA_964569415.1 uncultured Luteolibacter sp.
TCGGCGTGCTGCTCGCGAACCTCGGTCACCAAGATCACGAAAACGACGAGCTCCTCAATCAGGCTCCAGCCGATGCTACCGCGTCCCGTCTCGACTCGCTAATCCGTCAGACCGCCTCCTGCCGCCGCACGCGTCACCTGCGGCTCGGTATCTTCGCTTCCCGCGGCGGCACTCCGGCTGCCCTGCTCGCCGCGGCACGCCAACCCTCTCTCGTTGACGCACTGGTGTCCCATTGCGGAACCCCGGAACTCGCCGCGGATATCCTCCCGAAAGTCACCACTCCCACGCTGCTGATCGTCGGCGGAAACGATAAAACCGGCGTAGAAGCCCACCGCAAGGTGCAGGGGAACATGAACCGGAAATCCCTGCTGCAGATCGTGGGCGGGGCCGGACCCCATTTTCACGAACCGGGAAAACTCGATCAAGTGGCCTCCATGGCCTTCCTGTGGTTTCGCCGCCACCTGACCCCGGCATAATGGAGCGGCTCCGACTGCCCTGCGAAATCACCAGTCGGTCATACCGCGGAAATCATCCATCCGCGCCGCCAACTCCGCGGCGCCGATCTCTTCGAGTCGCCTTGTCGAAAAGGCCTCGCAGGTGAAGGACGCGAGCATCGAACCGCGCACGATCGCCTGCCGCAGCGCAGCACCGTCGTAAGGCCCGCAGCCGAGGGACGCGAGATACCCCGCCATCGCACCGAGAAAAGTGTCGCCAGCACCCGTCGGATCGGCCACTTGCGACAATGGCCATGCCGGACAACGGAAGATCGCGTCGTTTCCTTCACCCGGCCTGAACAACATCGCGCCGAATTCGCCGAGCTTGACCACGACATTCCGCGGACCTTTCGCCAGCAGGAGCTTGCCGGCTTTCACGAGATTGCCCGTGCCGGCCAGTTCGCGCGCCTCTCCCTCGTTGAGCACGAAAAGGTCCACCCGCGGCAACACCTCGTGCAACCTGTCGTTGGCAATCTCGATCCACAAGTCCATGGTGTCCGCCACCACGAACGGATCGGATCCCTCCATCTGCCCCAGCATCTCAAGCTGGTTGTCCGGCGACATATTGGCCAGGACCACGATCCCGGCCTCACGCACAACGGCGGGAACCTTGACCTGCCAGCCCTCCAGCACATTGAGCCCCACCCGGTGCGTGGTGCGCTCGTTCATGTTTGCATGGTACTCGCCCGACCAAGTGAAGGACTCATTCGCGGACCGCTCCACGCCCTTGAGGCAGACACCTCGCGATTCAAGCATCTCGAGATGCTCAGCCGGGAAATCGTGACCGATGATGCCGATGAGCGACACCGGCTTGGTGAAAAAGGAAGCGGCGAGAGCCGCGTACGCTGCGGAGCCACCGAGCAGGTTCACCCCCTCGGCCTCGGGCGTGCGGACATGGTCAATGGCGATCGTGCCGCCGATGGCGACCTTGGCGTGACTGGCTGCGGATGCTTTGCTCATGAGGAAGGGCTCGTTGACGCCGCGAAGAATCGGTGTTCCGCCCGGGGTTTCCAGCAAGAAAAACCCGAACCGGCCCGATTCTTATCCTGGTCCGTCTCCGTTCAGAAGCCCACAGGCCTCCCGCACTGCGTCCCGCACCGAGGCGGAGCCCAAAAGATCCGACACCATCACCACCCGCCGTGCACCCCGGGCCAGAACCTCCGGAAGATTCCCACGGCCGATCCCGCCGATGCAGAACGCCGGAATGAACGCTCCCACGGTTTCCTCCATCTCGGCAATGTCCTCCAAACCGATCGCCGCCCGCCCCGGCTTGGTCGGAGTCACATGCAGCGGTCCGAACCCGATGTAATCAAACCCATCCTCAAGAGCCCGCCGCGCCTGCCCAAGGGAATGGGTGGATCTCCCGATCAGCGATGCGGGCCCGAGAACGCGCCGCGCTGCGGCGATGTCTCCGTCATCTTGCCCGAGATGCACCCCGTCGGCACCGACCTCGGCGGCGATCTCCGGGAAATCATTGACCACAAAGGGAACGCCCGCCCCGCGGCACAACCCGGCGAGGGACCACGCCAGATCGCGCACCAGGGACTCTTCGCATCCCTTCGCCCGCAACTGCACGATTCCTGCTCCGCCCGCGATCAATTCGCCACACACCCGCACGCAATCCGCGGGATGGATGTAGCCGAGGTCGGCGATGCAATACAAACTCGCCGCGGCCAGACGCTCCCGCACCGCGCTCACGGCTCCGCGCCCTTCGCCGCAGCGGTGGCGGCCTTCTCCCCCAGATAGCGGCCCACCCAACCGATGTCGTAGGTGCCGTTGACGAAATCCGGATGGGCGAGGATCTCCTGCTGGAAGGGAATCGTGGTGCGGATCCCCCGGATCGTGAACTCGCCCAAGGCACGCCGCATCCGCGCGATGGCGATCTCGCGCGTCGCGGCGGTGACAATGAGCTTGGCTATCATCGAATCATAATGCGGCGGCACCGTGTAGCCGGAGTACACATGGGTGTCCACCCGCACGCCCTTGCCGCCCGGAGCATACCACAAGTCGATAGTCCCCGGACTGGGTGCGAAATTGTTGTAGGGATCCTCGGCGTTGATCCGGCACTCGATGGAATGCCCGCGCGGCGTCGCCTCCATCACATGGCGCGACACAGGTTGGCCCGCGGCGATCCGGATCTGCTCCTTGATCAGCTCGCAACCCATCACCTCCTCGGTCACCGGATGCTCCACCTGGATCCGGGTGTTCATTTCCATGAAATAAAAGTCCTCGCCCCGGTCGTCGACGAGGTACTCGATGGTCCCGGCATTGAGGTAGCCGATGCTGCGGATCAGACTCACCGAAGCCTCGCCCATCCGCGCGCGCAGCTCCGGGGTAAGTAACGGAGAAGGGCATTCCTCGATGATCTTCTGGTTGCGCCGCTGCATCGAACAATCGCGCTCACCCAAATGCAGGAAATTGCCGTGCTTGTCGGCCAAAACCTGGATCTCCACATGGTGCGGATTGATCACGAGCTTCTCGAGATAACAACTTCCGTTGCCGAAACAGGCAGCGGCCTCGCTCGAGGCGGCCTGGAACAATCGAAGGAACTCCGCTTCGTCGAAACACGGCCTCATCCCGCGGCCGCCTCCTCCCGCAGTGGCCTTGATCATCACCGGAAACCCGATCCGCCGCGCCTCTTCCAACGCGGTCTCCGCATCGGGCATAATGTCGCTGCCCGGCGTGACCGGAACCCCGTTCGCCACCGCTGTCGCACGCGCCGTGGCCTTGTCCCCCATCAGTGAGATGACCGAGGCCGAGGGCCCGATGAAGGTGATGCCCGATGTCTCGCAAACCTCGGCGAAACGGGCGTTCTCGGAAAGGAACCCGTAACCGGGATGAATCGCGTCCGCCCCCGTGATCTCGGCCGCGGCGATGATGCGGTCCATCTTGAGATACGAATCACGCCCCGCCGCAGGCCCGATGCACACCGCCTCGTCGGCAAGCTGGACATGCATCGAATCCACATCCGCCTCGGAGTACACCGCCACCGACTCGATATCGAGCTCCCGGCAGGCGCGGATGATCCGCAGGGCGATTTCACCGCGGTTGGCTACCAGTACGCGCTTGAACATGGATGAGGAAGGGGATCGGACCTGGACGAAATCTCACTTGATGCGGAAGAGGACATCGCCGTACTGCACCGGCCTGCCATCCTCGGCAACCACCGCGCAAATGACGCCGGACCTCTCGGCCTTGATCTCGTTCATCACCTTCATCGCCTCGATGATGCACAGGGTCTGCCCCACCGACACCGCGCTGCCGATCTCGACAAACTCCGGCGTGTCCGGCCCGGGCCTCCGGTAAAAGGTGCCGACCATTGGCGAAACCACCTCGACACCCTCGGGCTCGGGAGTCTGACCGCCGCCGGATGCCACCGGCGGCCCCACCGCCGCAACCGGTGCCGCAACCGGTGCCGCCGCCATCCCTGCCGGCAAAGCCGCCAGCACCCCGCGCAACTCGTCGAGATCCGCGCCTTTCTTGAGCTTGAGATGGAAGTCCTTGCGCGAGATGTCGAACAGGGTCAGGCCGTGTTCGTTCATGAGTTCGACAATCTTGCGGATTTCTTGGAGGTCCACGGGTTGAAATCGGTTCGGGTTGCTTGCTCGACCTCGCGCCACACCGGCCGCGGAGGTTTCGGAGAGCTAAAAAGCGCCGGGAAAATGCGTCAAGGCGGAACTGCCCGGGTAGCGGGAGGTTTCGGACTTGCCGCGGGGAGAAACGCCGGGAAACCTCGCCCCCGACCGATGGGACGCTTTCTGCCCTATTTTCGCCACCTCCGCTCCGTCAAGGTGCCCTTCCTCGCGGGCGTGGCCTGCGGAGTGGTCTACGCGGTGGCCAGCGGCGCCGGACTGCCGCTGATGACCAAGGCGGTGTTCCCGATCCTTTTCAACGAAACGACGGCCGGAACTGCCGAAACCGATTGGCTGCGCGGACTGCTCGCGGGAATCCCCCGCGAACGGCTGCTGGTGCTCGCCTGCCTGTGGATCCCCGGCGTGTTCGCGATCCGCGCGGCGGCGGGCTACCTCAACGCCTGCCTGATCCAGTACTCGGGTCTGCGCGTGCTCGAATCGATCCGCGGCGACCTTTTCGTCAAACTCCAGTCATTGCCGCTCTCGTTCTTCCGCCGCAACCGCTCGGGCGACCTGCTCGCCCGCGTGATGGGAGACACGGAAGTCCTGCGCACGGTGGTGACCCAGGTCTCGAGCGATCTGGTGAAACAACCAGCCACTCTGGTGTCGGCCCTCGCTTTCCTCGCCTGGCTGGCGATCCGCGACCACAGTTTCTTCATCGCCCTGATCGCACTGATCTCGGTGCCGCTCTGCGTGACGGTGATCCGCACCGCCGGACGAAGGCTCGCCGCCCGCGCACGAACGCTCCAGGCGCGCAGCGGCGACCTCAGCGCCTCATTGACCGAATCCCTCCAGTCGGCCCTCGAAGTGCGCGCGTACAACCTCGAGGAACGCCAGATCTCGGCCTTCCGCAAACGCATCCGCGAACTGCTCTCGCTCTCCATGAAGGTGGTGAAATACCGTCAGGCGATTTCACCGTCGATCGAGGTGGTTGCGGCCTCCGGTTTCGCCGCCGCCCTCTACCTCGGCGTGCGCAGCGGCATGACCCTCGACGGTTTCCTCGCCCTCGGAATGGCGCTCTACATGTGCTACGAACCGGTCAAGAAGCTCGGCAATGTCCATTCGCTGCTCCGTCAGGGCGAGGCGGCGATCGATCGGCTCGATTTCATCATGTCGGAACCCGACACAGTGCCCGACTCCGCCAACCCGCTGCCCTGCCCGCGGCCGGAGCGGGGAATCCGCTTCGAGAAGGTGTCCTTCGCCTACGACCGGGAGACCGTGCTCCACGAAATCGACCTCGACATCCGCGTCGGCACCGTGGTGGCGCTCGTGGGATCGAGCGGCGCCGGGAAATCAACCTTCGCCGGCCTGATCCCCCGCTTCCACGACCCCTCCTCCGGTCGCATCACGCTCGATGGCACCGACCTGCGAGACTTCGCCAAAAAGGACCTGCGGGCGCGCATCGCCGTGGTGCCGCAGAACCCCTCGTTGTTCGCGGGAACGATCGCGGAAAACATCCGCATCGGCAGAACCGGTGCGTCGGAGGAGGAGATCATCGCGGCCGCCCGCAAGGCCTTTGCCGATGATTTCATCCGCGCCCTGCCCGACGGTTATGCGACGGAAGTCGGCGAACGCGGCGACCAACTCTCGGGCGGTCAACGCCAGCGCATCGCCATCGCCCGCGCCTTCCTGCGCGACGCACCGGTGCTCATCCTCGACGAGGCCACCAGCGCCCTCGACGCGGAGAGCGAGGCGATGGTGCAACGGGCGCTGGCCGACCTTGTCCGCGGCCGCACCACCTTCATCATCGCACACCGCTTCAGCACCATCTCGGTGGCCGACCGCATCCTGGTGTTCGAGCAGGGCCGCATCACGGCAGACGGAACCCACGCTGAACTCCAGACATCGGACACGCTCTACCGCTCGATGATGGGCGGAGGCCTGCCGGTGCCGCCTCCCTAGAACCGCGGGAAGTCTTCCTCGAAGGGCGGGTCGGCGGCAAGTACTCTCCCGACCTCCAGCACGGGCTGCAGGACGCCGTTTTCCAACCGGTAGCGGATCGTACCCGCGGCCTTGACCCACTGCTTTTCGGGATAGGACGGCGGAGCCTCGGCAAAGGTGAGCATGATCGGAATCGCGCGGCTGTCCGCGGCACAACAGGTGATGAAGAGCCGGAACAAGCGCCGACGCGACGGGTCCTGCGGATCGGTCACCCAACGCCCCTCGGTCTCGATCTTCATGCCGTCGAGCAAGTTCTGCATCTCGCGGTCGCCGGTGGCGAAAAACAACTCGAGCAAACTGAACTCGTGATACCCGTCGGGTGTCTTGCGGTGCGAGGACTCGAGGGCCTCGCGCGTCAGCGGCGGCAGGGCCTGCGAAAGAAAGGTCGCCCCTCCTGCGGGTGGAGGATCGTACAGACCCTTGCGGGCAAGCGCGGAGAGCGAATACGAGTCCCGCGTCCACGCCACCGCGAGCGCCATCGGCAGCACCATCGCCGCGAGGGCAAGCCAGGGGTTGAGGTCGGAGGCATCGTGATCGTGCCCGCCCCCCTCGTGCACGTGCCCGCAAGCCGCCGGCGCCCGCCGCGTCAGCAGGTTGAACAATCCGAGCACCGCCAACCCCAATCCGCCGGCAAGGGCGATCGGGCGGAAGTCCGGCGCAAGATACTTGTGGATCCGCCCGGCGCCGAAAAACCACAGCACGATCCCGGCCCAGAAGAGAAGGGCGAGCGGAAACAGGATCCTGCGAAGTCCGGGATTCATTGCGTCGGAAGAACCATCCGTTGGATCAAAAGGCCCGCCACGCCGATCCCCGCGAACAATCCCAGGGCGAGGAACAGAATGAAGCGGCGGCGCATCACGGATTGATATAAAAACACAAGTTTTGCATCCATCATCGGCCCGAAGACCAGGAAGGAAAGCTTCGCGCCCCACGAGAACTTGTCGAGTGTCGCGGCAATGAACGCATCGGATGTGCTGCACAAACTCAGCAGGAACGCCAAGGCCATCAACGCGGCCGGCGCCGCCACCCGGTTGGAGGCAAGGCCGTCCAACCAGGACGCCCCGGGCGCAATCCCGGTGTTGAACAAGGCGGTGATGGCCACTCCGAGGGTGAAATAGACGCCGACATCGACAAAATCCCTCATCGCCGAGCGACAGGCGGCCACCAATCTGGCGTCGGCATCCACGCCACCCGCCGCATGCGAATGGGAGCAATCCCCATGACCATGCACCTCGTGGTCATCACCACGGCACGCTTCGTGCGCCGATTTCGGAGCCTCTTCGTGCCGACAGGAGCCGTGCTCGTGCCCGCAGCATCCGTTTTCCATGGAATGCGGGCGATCCGCGGAGTCCCCCGGCGACGCCGCCAAACCCGGACGCAGCACCGCGGCATGGGACAATTTCGAAACAATCCAACCCACCGCCACCGCCATGAAGAACCCGAGCAACAACCGCGAACAGGTCATCCACCCGGCGTGCTGACCCTGAAACGCCTTCCATGTGCTCAATGCGGTGACCGGATTGACCACCGGCGCGGCCAGCATGTAGGTGAAGGCGCAGGACACCGGAAGCCCCTTCTTTACCAAACGCCGGATCACCGGAACCACGGCGCATTCGCAAACCGGAAACACCGCTCCGAGCAACCCCGAAACCAGCAACGCGGGCAAACGCCGGCGCGGAAGAATCCGGTCCATCGCGCCCGCAGGCAGGTACACATCGAGCATGCCGCTGATCCAGGTCCCCAGCAGGATGAAGGGCATGCCCTCGAAAAGAATGCTCAGGAACGCGAGCGCGAAATCCTGACGGGCCTCACCGGACATGGGCGCAAGCAAAGACCCCGCCACGACGGCTGTCAACCGGACCCGCCCGCGCCCGCACCCTCCCCCGTTCCTCGCCTCTTGCCAAACCCGGGCACTTCCCCTTCACTGCCGTCCCCGCACCATGGCCCTCATCGTCCAGAAATTCGGCGGAACCTCGGTGGGTTCGCTCGACCGCATCCGCAATGTGGCCGCCCGCATCCGCGATACCCGCGAGAAGGGCAATCAGGTGGTCGCCGTGGTCTCGGCCATGTCGGGCGTGACCGACGGGCTGCTGCGCATGGCCTCCGAACTTTCGCGCGAACCCCTGCCACGGGAAATCGATGTGCTGCTCGCCACCGGCGAACAACAGTCGGTGGCGCTCGTGGCCATGGCGCTCGCCGACATCGGAGTCGACTCGGCATCGGTCACCGGCAGGCAGGCGGGCATCGTCACCACCGGCTCCCACACCCGCGGACGCATCCTCGATATCGACCCCTCGCGCATGCTCGCCTTGCTCAGGCAAGGGAAAACGCTGGTCGTCGCCGGCTTCCAAGGCACCACCCCGGAAGGCTGGATCCACACGCTGGGTCGCGGCGGGTCCGACCTCACTGCCATCGCGGTGGCCGCGGCCATCAAGGCGGATGTCTGCCAAATCCTCACCGATGTGGACGGAGTCTACACCTGCGATCCGCGGGTCGTGCCCGATGCACGCAAACTGCCGGAAATTTCCTACGACGAAATGCTCGAAATGGCCTCGTCGGGATCAAAGGTGATGCAGTCCCGCTCGGTGGAATTCGCAAAGAAATTCGGCGTGGTCTTCGAAGTCCGCTCCTCCCTCAACACCAACCCGGGCACGCTGGTGCTCGAAGAACACAAGAACATGGAAAACGTCGTCATCCGCGGCATCTCGATCGAACGCTCCCAAGCCCGCGTCACCATCACCGGCATCCCCGACGAACCCGGGATGTCGGGCCTGATCCTCACCGCCCTCGGAGATGCGGAAATCAACCTCGACATGATCGTTTCCAACATCGCCCACGATGGCTTCGCACGCCACTCGTTCACCATGCATGTGGCCGACCTCGGCAAGGCGCAGGCCGCCCTCAAGCCGGTGCTGGCCTCGCTGCCCGGAGCGCGCGTGGAAACCGAGGCGGGCATCGCGAAACTCTCGGCGGTCGGCATTGGAATGCGCTCCCACTCGGGTGTAGCGGCAACCATGTTCACGGCCCTCGGCAAGGCGGGGATCAACATCGGGATGATCTCCACCTCGGAAATCAAGATCGCGGTAACCGTGGATGAGACCCGCATCGAGGATGCGGCGCGCGTGGTCCACGAGGCCTTCGAACTCCACAAAGCGCCGGTGGCCTGATCCGGCCTCTCCCGCAGGCTTGCCCCGCGGCCCGCGACAGGGCAGCCTCGGTCCTATGAAATGCCGGGAATGCGGTTTCCCTTTCGCGAGGGACGATCGACGGAGCATCTGCCCGAAATGCGAGGCGGACCGCTCCGCCCCGCCCCCGCGCGGCTCCCGGCGCCGTCGGATCGCGGAAGTGGATGTGGCCCACCGCGGGGAAACCGTCGAGCGGGCTCTCGAAAAACTGGAACAAGCGGTGGACCGTTGCCTGCGCGAACATCGCTCCGGCCTGCGCGTGATCCACGGCTACGGCAGCCTGGGCGGCACCTCCCTCATCAAGCCGAGGGTGGTCGCCGCCCTCCACCGCTACGCGAAGTCCCACGGCGGAAGAGTCGTCGGGGAGGAAGACAATCCCGGCGCAACGCTGCTGATGTTCCACTGACCGGGCCCCGTGCTCAGTCGGCAAGCCCGCGTGCCTCCACTCCATGGCGGTCGAACACGAGCAACATCGGCCGACAGCAAACCTCGCAGTCGTAGTCCATTTCGGCGGGCAATTCCTCCGCCGCGGGAACCGCCACCTCGAAACTCTCGAAACAGGTCGGACAGGTGACCTGCGCGGCTTCCATATCGGAATCCTGGCACGACCCGCCCCCCTACGCCACAGGATTCGCACACCCTGCCTCTTCTCGGCACTTGCACCAATCACTCGCCCCGGAAAATTCTCCCCGCCGTGGTCCCGGTGATCGACATCGTCAAGGCGGTCCTGCCGGTCTATCTGCTGATGGCCTGCGGCGCGCTGCTCCGGAGGTCCGGCGTGATCCGGCGCGACCACGACGATGCGCTGCTGCGTCTGGTCTACTCGGTGATGCTCCCCTGCTTCATCGTCCACAAGATCCTCGACGCCGGAAGCCTCGTGCTGCGCACCGCGCCCGCAGCAATCGCTCTGGGATTCTTCCTGCCCCTTGCCGCAACCGGCATCGGTCTGGCCGTGGGACGACTGCTCGGCATGGAGAAAGGAACCGGCCTGCGCACCTTCGCCCTTGCCAGCGGAGTGCCGAATTTCGGATTCACCGCGGCCCCCACCATCGAGATCCTCTGGGGCTCCACAACGCTCGCCACCCTTTTCATCCACAACCTCGGCATGGAAACCATGATGTGGTCGGTGGGAGTGATGCTGATGTGCGGCACGGCGGACGGAGCCTGGAGAAAATTGTTGAACGGCCCGATGCTCGCTGTACCCGCAGGACTGCTGCTCGTGGTCTGCGGGCTCGATCCGCTGATCGGCAAGGCCCCGCGCACCGCACTGGCCATGCTCGGCGCAGGAGCCTTTCCTCTCGGCATCGTGTTCATCGGATGCCTGATCAGCGACCTCGCATCGACCGGACGCCCGGCCCCGCGCACGATCGCGGGGTCGCTGCTGGTGCGCTTCGTCCTGGCTCCCCTCCTGTTTCTCGGTGCCGCGCGCTTCCTGCCCATCCCCACCGAACTCAAGCAAGTTCTGGTGGTCCAGGCCGCGATGCCCGGGGCCACCAGCCCGATGATGCTGGCGAGACTCTACGGCGGAAAGACCGCGATTGCGGCCCAAGTGCTGGTATTCACCACGCTGGCAAGCCTGGTGGCTCTGCCGTGGATCATCGCGATCGGCTGCCGGTGGACCGGGCTGAAACCCTTGTTGCCTTGAACGCTCCGAGCGCGGAGAATCCCGCCGTGAAAGCAATCGGCGCCCGATCCTTCCTCCCGGTTTCCCACCCGGAGTTTCTGGTGGCATTCGAAGCGCCCGATCCCCAACCGGGACCGCTCGACCTGCTGGTGCAACCGCGCGCGGTTGCGGTCAACCCGGTGGATACGAAAATCCGCGCCTCGCTCGGCGAAGGACCCCACGACCCCCCACGCATCCTCGGCTGGGATGCGGCAGGAGTGGTGATGGAAACAGGCGACTCAGTAAGCGGGTTCCGCAAAGGCGACGAGGTGTTCTACGCGGGCGACCTCACCCGCCCGGGTTGCAACGCCGTCCTGCAGACGGTCGACTCGCGCTTGGTCGCGCACAAACCGGCATCGTGGTCCTTCGCCGAGGCAGCGGCCCTCCCGCTGGTGACCCTCACCGCATGGGAACTGCTCTTCGAACGCATGGGCGCGGATCCGGATGGCGTGAACACCGGCGACCCGCTGCTGGTGATCAACGGCGCCGGGGGAGTGGGGTCGGCCCTCATCCCGTTGGCGAAGATGGCGGGACTGGGCGTGACGGCCACCGCGTCCCGCCCGCAGACCCGCGAGTGGTGCCTCTCGCTCGGCGCCGACGCCGTGATCAATCACCGCGAACCGCTCGCACCCCAGACGGAAGCCCTCGGCATCCGCTCCTTCCCGTGGATCGCCAATCTCCACAACACCGAGGCCTACTGGGAAACCACCGCCAACCTGCTCGCCCCGCTCGGCTCGCTCGGTCTGATCGTGGAGCCGCGGGAAAAACTCCACATCGGCGATCCGCTCAAAGCGAAATGCGCGCGCATCGCATGGGAATTCATGGCCGCACGAGCCCGCTTCGGCACCAAAGACATGGCGCGACAGGGGGAAATCCTCGCGCGGATCGCCACTCTCTGCGACAAGGGGGCCTTCCCGCGCATCCACACCCGCTTGCTCGACGGCCTCTCGGTGGAAACCCTGCGCGAGGCACACGACGCGATGGAATCGGCAAACGCCCACGGCAAATGGGTCATCGCACTGGAAACCGACACCGCATCATGATCTGCGAAACCCACCAGTTCGTGATCCGCACCCGCGGCAAGGGAACGACGGAAATCACAAGCGAGGTCGCATCCCTTATTTCCTCATCGGGCATCCGCAACGGCGCGGTGACGGTGTTCGTGAAACACACCAGTGCGAGCCTCGTGATCATGGAGAATGCGGATCCCTCCGCGCGTCGCGATCTGGAGGAGTTTTTCAACCGCTTGGTTCCGGAAAACACCCCGTGGTTTTCCCACACGATGGAGGGCCCCGACGACATGCCCTCACACATCCGGATGGCCCTCACCCGCACCTCGGAAACCATTCCGGTCCTCCACGGCCACATGACCCTCGGCACCTGGCAGGGCATCTTCCTCTTCGAACACCGCCAAACACCCCACCGCCGCGAAATCGCGGTCCACATCAACGGATCATGATGACCCCCTCCTCCCTCCACCAGTGCGCGGAAACATTGATCGGCCTCGCCCTCGCGGAGGATGTCGGCACCGGCGATGTGACCGCACGCTACTTCACCCCGCCGGACGCACGCGCCCGTGCCTTCGTGACCGCACGCGCCCACGGCGTGATCTCCGGCACCGAGACGGCGGCACGGGTTTTCGCAAGGCTCGATCCGGATACACGAACGGAGATCCTCGTCCCGGACTCGTGCCATGTCGCACCCGGCGCGGTGCTGATGCGCGTGGAGGGAAAAGCCCGGCCGATCCTCACCGCGGAACGAACCGCACTCAATTTCCTCCAACACCTCAGCGGCATCGCCACCCTCACATCCCGCTATGTCGCGGCAGTCGAAGGCTCCCGCGCCCGCATCCTCGACACCCGCAAAACCATCCCGGGCTTTCGCCTGCTCGCGAAAAAGGCGGTGCTCGACGGCGGCGGCTCGAACCACCGCATGGGCCTCTACGACCGCGCCATGGTCAAGGACAACCACCTCGCCACCCGCGGCGGCCCCGATGCCCTGCAAGAGGCGATCCGCACGCTCAAAACCCAACAACCGGGCATGGCCGTGGAACTGGAGGCCGACCACCCGAACCAAGTCCGCACCTTCCTCGGACTGGAGGGGGTCGACCAGATCCTGCTCGACAACATGACACTCGATCAACTCCGCGAATCGGTGGAACTCCGCGGAGACCGCACCCTGCCGCTCTTCGAGGCAAGCGGCGGAGTCCGCCTCGATACGGTGCGCGACATCGCGGAAACCGGAGTGGACTTCATCTCGGTGGGCGCACTCACCCACTCGGCACCCGCCCTCGACATCGCACTGGATTTCCAACCGCTCTGAACCCGGCACTCCCGATGCACGGAGCCCTCACCGATCCCGTGGACCGCTTTCCCCACCCCTTCCACCTCGTGGTGCGGGAGGAGACGGACTCCACCAATGACGAGGCACGCCGGTTCGCGGCCGAAGGCGCCGCCCACGGGCTGGTGGTGATGGCGCGCAAACAAACCAAGGGTCGCGGCAGACGCGGCGCAACTTGGTTCTCCGATCCGGACGCTTCGCTGACCTTCTCGGTCCTGCTGCGCCCGACCCAACCCAAGGCGCTCTGGCCTCGCTTCGCACTCGCCGCAGGCGTCGCGGTCGCGGAAGCCACGGAGGCGTTCGGCGCCCGGCCATCGGTGAAGTGGCCCAATGATGTGTGGATCCATGGACGCAAGCTGGCGGGCATCCTCGTGGAAGCGGGACAGGATCATGTGGTCACTGGCATCGGAATCAATGTGCGCGATGCCGCGATGCCGCCGGATCTTGCCCGAACCACAACCTCGCTCGCCTCCTCTTGCGGACGCGATGCGGATCCGCAAGAGGTGCTCGATGAAGTGATCCGCCGCCTGGCCACCCGCCTGGCCATGATCGAAGACGCTTTTTCCTCGGTAGTACGCGCCGCCAACGAACGCTGCGCGCTGACCGGACACCGGGTTCGGCTCGATTGCCACCGCGGATCTCTCGAGGGAACTGTGCGAGGCATCGCCCCCGGCGGGGAACTGCTGCTGGAAACCGAAACCGGAATGGAGACATTGCTCCAAGCGGACTCCATCCGCATCATCAACCCCGCCCTCGATACCCAAGGATGATGAGATGCGCCGATGAGCCTTTCCCGCAGCGGACCATGAGACTGCCCATGGTCCTCGCCTGCGCGCTCACCGCCCTCGCAGGATCGTGCGCGAAACCGGAGGCACCCGCGCCACCGCCCCAGGGACCTCGCCTCGTCGGTCGGGTAGCCTCGGTCTCGGCGGACCAACGCTTCCTGCTCGTGGAGTGCTACGGAACCTGGCTGGAACCGGAAGGGTCCATCCTCACCTCCCGCGGCGACGAGGGCCGCACAGCCAACCTGAAAGTAACCGGCGAAATCCTCGGCCGCTTTGCTGCAACCGATATCGAATCGGGCATGGTAAAGATCGGCGACGCGGTCTACTCCCGGCACAAACCCAAACCAAAACCCGCCCCGGAAACCGGTCCAACCCCAAACCCGGCGGGCGGCAACGCCAACCCACCAAGTTCGGACCCCGCCGTAGTGCCGCCCAACCCCGATCCCGCAACCTCGGAGACCATGATTGCGCCACCCGACCCTCCCGAAAATCCCCCCATTCCATCGGTGACCTCGGAATCAGAAATGCCCGAAAACCCCAAAGATCCCTAAATATCGGGAAAATTTGTCAATTTTTTTGAAATAATCAAGGTTTCGAGAATTATTTTCTTCCAAAACCTCTCGGGGTTCGGTAATTCTTTTTTGTCCCAATGAACCCGGAACCTCCGGGATGTTGCGTCCCACAACATCCCACCGACGAGACCTCGTCCCAAGGCCCCGTCGTCAGGAAGCGCCGGATTCATGTCCCAACGATGAACCCAACAACCAGCCATCATGAAACATTCGAACGCCTCGGGCGCTTCGGTGAAAGCCGACGCGAACCGCCTCGCTGACTTCGTGCTGTTCACCCAGCGCAGCTGCATCCTCAACCTCTCGGCCGCCCTCAGCAAAGGGAACGTGTCCTTCCCGCAATTCTTTCTGCTCGCCTACCTGTCGAGCGAGGAGTCGCTGACGATGTCGGACATCGCCAAGAAAATGGGCCACTCGACGGCCGCCGCCACCGGCTTGGTGGATCGCCTCGAGAAGCTCTCCTATGTGGAGCGCGTCCACGCTGCGGAAGACCGCAGGAAAATCCTCGTCCGCATCACCGGCAAGGGCGTGGACCTGGTCTCGAAGATGCGTGCGGAAATCGCCAATGATCTCGCCGACATCCTCGCCAATCTCGACGAGGACGAAGCGGAGACGGTCGAACACACGAAACGCGCCATTCGCGGAAGATCAATTTCCTGACTCCTCCGCCCGGCTCCGCCCGCGGATCGGCATCGCTTCGCCACGCAGTCCCGTGACGGACACTTCCCCATTCCTGGACAGCATCCGAGGCATTCCGGGCATCCGCGCGGGATGGGTGGAACGCATCCCGGAAATCGATGTGGCCGTCCCACGCGAGGAAGCGGTGGCCCGCCTGCGCGGATCCCATGAAGCAGCCGCACGATCACTCGCCGGACCGGATGCCGTCCTCTGGCACGCGGAACAGGTCCACGGAAAAACGGTGACCGCGGTGCCGAATCCCTCCCTCCCCGCCGAATGCCGCATCGCGCCCGGGGCCGACGGATTGGTGACGGATCAAGCAGGCATCGTGCTCTGCATTCTGGTCGCCGACTGCGGACCGGTCTGGCTTGCCGACCGCCGCAGCGGTGCGATCGGTCTCCTGCACTCGGGCCGCGCAGGAACCGCTGCGAACATCATGGCCGCGGGCCTGCGCCGGATGCGCGAGGCCTTCGGAACCCGCCCGCAGGATGTATGCGCCGTGCTGGGCCCCTGCATCCGTCCTCCGCATTATGAAACGGACTTCGCCACCGTTATCGCAAACCAGGCTCGCGCGGAAGGTGTCGCCGACTTCCACGACTGCGGGTTCGACACCGCCTCCGATCTCCCGCGCTTTTACAGCTACCGCATGGAACAGGGCCGCACCGGACGCATGCTGGCCATGATCACCCGCCTGCCATGAACCCCCTGACGGTCGAAGCCCCGGCAAAGCTCAACCTTTCGCTGCGCGTGCTGCGCAAAAGGCCGGACGGATTTCATGATATCAATTCACTAATGGTGAAACTTCCGGGTCTCGCCGATACACTGCGCTTTTCGGAAGCGGACGAAACGGTCCTGACCTGCGACGACCCGCAACTCCCGGTGGATGCGTCGAATCTGGTGCTGCGTGCCGCGGATGCGTTCGCAGAGGTGACGGGCGTCCCTTCGCGCCACGCGATTCATCTCGAAAAACGGATCCCCTCCGGCGCGGGCCTCGGCGGCGGAAGCAGCGATGCGGCGGCCACCCTCCTCGCGCTCAACACGATCCACGACCGCCCCCTCTCCGCGAAGAAACTCCACGAGATCGCGTCGTCCATCGGATCGGATGTGCCGTTCTTCCTCCACCCGGCGGCGGCACGCTGCAGCGGACGCGGAGAGATCATCGAAGCCGCGGAGAATCCGCCTCCGCTGCGCATCGTACTGCTCAAACCGCAGTTCGCCTCCGCCACCCCGCAGGCCTACGCGCGCTGGAGCGAGTCCCGGGAACTGCCCGGCGTACCCTACGGCGCGCAGTCCTGCGGGCAGGTCGAATTGGCCAATGACCTGGAACGCCCGGTCTTCGCGAAGTTCCGCTTCCTCGCGGAACTCAAGGTCTGGCTGCTCAACCGCGCGGAAACCCGCGCCGCCCTGCTCTGCGGCTCGGGCTCGACGATGATGGCAGTCCTCGACGAGGAGGCCGATGCGGATGCGTTGATCAAGGCCGCGCTGAGCGAACTGGACCCGACCCTCTGGTCGTGGCAAGGACGCACCGGAAATTGACAAACGGTTCACGCGTCCGCCTCGGATGAAACCGCGAGGATTCCGGCGATCTCTGCACGCAAGGCGCCGACGGTGGCGATTTCATCCATCGCGGCCCGCAAGGACCCGCCCGAGGCGGCAACCGCACGCGCACAGGAGGCAACGGCACCACGCAACGCGTCCCGCCGCACTGCCGCCAAGGCCGGGACCAAATCGCGCGCCGAACGGCGGATTTCACGGTCGAAGCCCGTGGACATGCGCCACCGGGACACCCATGCCACGACCGGTACCAATACCAGGAATCCGGCGGCCGCCTGCAACAAAGGGATCGCCCATGCGTCGCGCCCGAAAATGCCGCAAACAGCGGCGGCACTGATGCAGAGGAGGACGGCTCCCACCGGAAGAGAAAGGAGCCGCCCCCGTGACCGATGCATCCCGCCGATGCATTCCCGCAAGCGAACCAATTCTCCGTGGAAGACCGGCGCCGCCGCGGGAAGGAACTCATCAACTTCGGCAAGAGAAGCGGGAAGTCCCGGATAACCGGGCGTTTCCTGTCCGCTCTCCCGCGCAATGCCATCGGCCACCAAATCCCAATACGCCGCACCCCAGTCGGCGGCCTCCTTGCGATCGGCCTCGAACACCGCACGAACCCCACGCTCGAACGCCATGGCAAAAGCCGCGCCCGTCTCCTGCATGCACCGATCACCTGCAAACAATCTCCACACCGAGGCCCACACTCCGCCGCTCCTCCGCACAAGCGAACGCACCGCCTGGAATTCGCCGACCACGATCTCCTCCGCGGACGGATCCGCGCACCGCGCGCGCACCCACTCCTCGCCATCCTCCCGCGCAAGTGTCTCGATCGCCGCAAGCCGCCGCAAACGCCCCGCCACGTCGCGCTCCCGCTCGCACGCGCGCTCCCACGCAATCCGGATCAATTCACGCGAGCCGTCCCTCAGTTTCCTCCACCCACGCTCCCGCGCCGGCCGCGCCCGCAGCACGGCGTAAAACCACCCGGAAATCTCCTCGTCGTTCCCGCCCTCCCCCCACACGAACACCCGCAACGCCACACCGATCTTGCGCAACGCGAGATCGGCGGCATGCCTCGCCGCAAGGTCTGCCCCGGCCGCGCCCGCCCCCCCGCGCCCCGCCACCACCAAACCGGTGCGACCCAAAAGATCCCGCGACAGCCCGGTCAGGAGCGACCAAGTGCCGGCATGCCACACATCCTCCGGCGGAAACACCACCAACAACAAATCGGCACCGCGGACCATCCCCCCGCTGTCGCCAAATCCGGAGGACTCGACTTCCGGGGTGTCAATGATATCAAGATTGCGAAGAACATCGAGATCGTGAAAACGCTCGACGCGTCCGATGCCGAGCTGCAAGCCCGGCACGGCACCGGCGTGGCGGTGAATCACCACTTGGCGCCCCGCAGAACCCGCCCTTTCCTCAGGTGCAAGGCCCAGGAGGTCGGCCACCAAAGCGGATTTCCCCGATCCGGGAACACCGCACACGACGACGGATAGCCGCGGCAGTGACGGCAACTCGCGCACGCCGCCCGAGTCTCCCTGTTCACCCGGAAACCCCGCCAGCAATGCGGACAATCGCCCGTGCAGCTCCTCCAGACGCCGCTGCAGCTCCAAGTGCCGCGCCGCAGAATGAATCTCGCTCACGGGAAACCGTGCGGTTCAGGCACCCTGCCCGGATGCCCCGGCCGCGGCGGTATCGGACTTCATCGCGATCAACTGCGACACGGTGACAAACCGGTACCCGCGCCGCAGCAAACCATCCAGAGTCGCCGGCATGGCGTCCACGGTCTGCGCGTGGAGATCGTGCGCCAGGAGAATTCCTCCCGGCGAGGCTCCGCTAAGCATCCGCGAGGCGACCACCGAAGGTCCCGGACGCTTCCAATCGAGGGGATCCACCGACCAAAGGATCGTCGGATAGCCGAACTCGTCGTGCACGAGTTCGCGTTGCCGTTGGGTGAGCCCTCCGTAGGGAGGACGCATGGTGCGCATGGTGACCCCCGCGGCCCGCCGGACGGCATCCCGGCAGCGGGTCATCTCGTTGCGCAACTCGGCATCCCCGAGCTTGCTCAACAGGCGGTGGGTCTGGCTGTGGTTTCCCATCTCGTGACCCTCGGCCACCGTGCGCCGCACAATCTGCGGGTAGAGGTCGACACTGCGGCCGATGACATAAAAGGTGGCCTTGACATTGCGCGCACGCAGGATGTCGAGCAGCCGCGGAGTGTTCTGCGGATGGGGACCATCGTCAAAAGTGATGGCGACATACTTGCCGGCCACCGGCACCCGCGTGAAGGTGACCCCGGCATCACGGCCGAAAGCGGAACTGAACTCCCCGTCCGGGTTGCGCGGCACCGGTCCCTGCACGGACGGGGTGCGGTACTCGCGGTTGGGCGCCGTGCGCACCGGAGCCGCCGGACCTCGCACCGATTCCAACGGCGGAGCCGCCCGGCAGGCACCAAGGGCTGCGGCAAGACCCAGAAAGCCCCGACGCGAAAATTCCCGGCAAGTCCCGCCCCCGGCGGCATCCCGCGCACTTGCGTCCTGCTCGCACTGCTGTTGTTCCTCAGGTTCCATGGCCACGCTTCTTTCGGCCCGAACCCTACCCGCCGCTTGTGGCTCCTGTCACGCTCCGTTTTCCCGGAAATCCGTGCCCTGATTGAGCGCGGGGATCGCCGCAGCTCCGGGAGATGCCAGGCAATAGGAACGCCGCAGGGTCTCGGTAAGATAGTCCTTTGCCCCGCGCACGGCCTCCTCCAACGAAGCCCCGCGAGCAAGACCGGCCGCCACCGCCGCAGACAAAGTGCAACCAGTGCCATGCGATGCGGCCGGCTCCACCCGCGCGGCGACGAACCACTCGACTCGACCGCCCTCCACCAACACATCGGCACAATCTCCGCCGGGAAGATGCCCGCCTTTGAGCAATACCGCGACTCGATACCGATCCGACAAAGCGCGCGCCGCGGACTCCAATGCGTCCACTCCCGCAATCCGCTCCCCCAGCAGGCGCTCGGCCTCGGGAAGATTCGGCGTGATCACCGCAGCGCACGGGAAAAGATCCCCGACATAAGCGGCAACCGCATCGTCCTCGATCAGGGAATCGCCGGTGGAAGCCACCATCACGGGATCAACCACCACCGGAAGCCCCGGACGCGCGGCGAGCAAGGCCGCAACGGCTCGCACATGACCCGCGGTGCACAACATGCCGGTCTTGACAGCACGCACGGCAAACGAATCGAGCATAAGGGACACCTGGTCCTCCACCAGCCCGCAAGGCACAACATGCACCGCCCGCACACACCGCGCGTGCTCGGATACAACGGAAGTGACGGCAGTAAGCCCGTGAACACGGAAATGCTGGAAGGTCTTGAGATCGGCCTGCAACCCGGCTCCCGCGGAACAATCCGAACCGGCGATGCTCAACGCGACTGGAGGCCCCTCCCGCACACCCGCAGCTCTACCCGCAGCCCGCCCGCTTGCAAACCTCCTTTCCTGCTTGGCAGCCGCAAGCACCCGCCCGACGATGCGGCCGTGGCCGACGCACCCAAGGAATGGACCGGACTCTCGGTCACGGTGGACAAGGTGGTCCACATGCCGAAACTGGACTCCCCGCCCGGCACCCACCCCTTCGCGTATTTCCTCTCCATCCACAACGAATCACCGGTCGCCGTCACCATCCGCGGCAGGAAATGGGTGATCCGTGAAACCAAAGGACCGACCATCGTGGTGGAGGGCGATGGCGTGGTGGGACAAACCCCGGTGATCGATCCCGGCGGACACTTTTCCTACAGCAGCTACCACGTGATCACCAACCCCGCGACCGCCGAAGGCGCGCTCTTCGGCGACACGGCGGATGGGGACAGGATCTTCACCCGCATCCCGCCCTTCCGAATGACCCCGCCGCCCTGAACCCAGCGCAAAAGGGACTCAACTCCACACCATTTGCATCCGCACATCCCGCGGCCCGCACGGCACCGACTCGACAAGCTGTTCCGGGAAACACACGCCGATCCGCCAAGCGTCGGGCCGCGCGCGAAGCAGGGCCCGGTCGTAGAAGCCTTTGCCCCGGCCCAACCTTCCTCCCGCGGCATCAAATGCCAATCCAGGACAAATCCACGCGTCAATCCGCTCGGGCCCGACCACCTCGCTGGCCCACATCGGCTCCCGAATCCGGAATGCACCGGGAACCAACTCCACCGCAGGGTCCACCACGCGGTGAAACACCAAATCGTCCCCCTCCACCCGCGGATACACCCACTCGCGCGAGGAATCCGCCATGACCACGGGCCCGAGATCGGGCTCCCCAGCCAAAGGCCAGTACACCGCCACCACCCGCACCTCCGGCCGCCGCTCCAACCAACCCCGGAAAGCCGCCACCACCCGACCCGAATCCGCTCCCCCGCTCCGGATCCGCCCACGCATGCGCTCCCGCAAACGGTCCTTGCCGGCCGCAAGCGCCTCTCCTCCCTCCACAGGTTCCACAAACGCGGACTACCATGACAATCCGCCCGAAGGCAAGTTCGGAAGAGTCCGATGTTCCGCTTGCCTACCCCCACGGGAGCCGTAGGCTTCTCGGGAAAGATCATGAAAATCTGGCTCGACGGAAATCTTGTGGAGGAATCAGAGGCGAGGATTTCGGTGTTCGACCACGGCCTGCTCTACGGCGACGGCGTCTTCGAAGGGATCCGCTTCTACAACAACCGGATCTTCCGCCTCACCGAACATGTCCGCCGCCTCTTCGACTCGGCACGCGCCATCGCACTGACCATGCCGTGGTCGGAAGAGGAGGTGGTCGGCTTCACCCGCGAGACGGTCGCAGCCAACGGACTCTCCGACGGCTACATCCGCCTGGTGGTGACCCGCGGCGCCGGCGAACTGGGCCTGAACCCCTTCCTCTGCCCGAAACCCTCGATGTTCATCATCGCCTCAACCATCAGCCTCTACCCGCCGCAACACTACCGCGACGGACTCAAGATCATCACCTGCGCCACCCGCCGCCCCGCACCGGCCTCGCTTATGCCCCAGGTGAAGTCCCTCAACTACCTCAACAACATCCTCGCCAAAATCGAAGCAATCCAAGCCGGCGCCCTCGAGGCTGTCATGCTCAACGAACAGGGCTATGTCGCGGAATGCACCGGCGACAATCTGTTCCTCGTGAAAAACGGCCACCTCGCCACCCCACTCGTCAGCGACGGCGCCCTCGACGGCATCACCCGCTCGGTGATCCTCGAACTCGCATCCTCGCTCTCGATCCCGCTCACCGAGAAATCCCTCACCCGCTACGATGTGTTCACCGCCGACGAATGCTTCCTCACCGGAACCGCCGCGGAAGTCATCCCCGTCGTGGAACTCGACCGCCGCCCGATCGGCTCCGGAATACCGGGACCGGTCACCCAACGCCTCCGCGAGGCCTTCCACGAACTGACCTCCCGCTCCGGAACCCCGATCTCCTGACCCGCCCATATCCCCATGAGGTGCGACTTCTGCGAAACCCGGGCCACCGTCTTCCTCACCCAACTGGTCGAGGGACAGATGAAGAAGGTCTGCCTCTGCGAGTCCTGCGCCAAGGAACGCGGCGTGACCGACCCCACCGGCTTTTCCCTGGCCGACCTGCTCCTCGGCGGCTCGCCGCCGAAGCCGCGCCGACGCAGGAAGTCCGCAAGCAACCGGCGCCAGTGCCCGGAATGCGATTTCACGATCGAAGACCTCCGCCGCGTCCGCCGCCTCGGCTGCGCGGAATGCTACACCGCCTTCGCCGACGAAGTGGGACAAATGGTACGCGGCCTCCACAAGGGCCAAAGCCACTCGGGGAAAATCCCCTCGGGCCTCGCAGCCTCCCACGCCCTCCACCAACGCCTCGAGGAACTCCGCCAACAACTCGAACAGGCCGTTGCCGCCGAAAGCTACGAGGAAGCCGCCAACATCCGCGACGAAATCCGCAACATCGAATCCCGCAAAGGAGCCCGCAAACCATGATGCGCTTCTCCACACTGCTCAAACACCCGGCCGACTGGATGACCCACAACCAGTCCAGCCTCGACGCAGTGCTGACCTCGCGCATCCGCCTCGCACGCAACATGCGCGGCCACCCGTTCCCGGGCTGGGCCGTCCTCGACCAACGAATGGCCGCGCTCGATGTGATGCTGCCCGCAGTGGAAAGCCTGCCGACGATGAAGGACGGGTTCTCAAGCCCCATC
>CAZMUK010000042.1:0-18301 GCA_964569415.1 uncultured Luteolibacter sp.
GTCGATGAACAAAATGATCCGCCCCTCCGCCGCGGTGACCTCTTTGAGGAAGGCCTTGAGGCGATCCTCGAACTCCCCCCGGTACTTGGCCCCGGCGAGCATGCCCCCCAGGTCCATCGCGATCACACGTTTGTCCTTCATCGAGTCGGGCACATCGCCCGAAACGATCCGGCGCGCCAATCCCTCCACGATCGCGGTCTTGCCCACGCCGGGTTCGCCGATGAGCACCGGGTTGTTCTTGGTGCGCCGGGAAAGCACCTGAAGCACCCGCCGGATCTCGTGGTCGCGACCGATCACCGGATCGATCTTCCCGGCCCTTGCCCGCGCGGTGAGATCGGTTCCGTACTTTTCCAAGGCCTCGTATTTCCCCTCGGGATCCGCATCGCTGACCCTTTGGGAACCGCGCAATCCACGGACGGCCTCGGCGGCCTTCTTTTCGTCAATCCCCGCCCCGCGCAGAAGGTGCCCGGCCGGGGATTGGCCCTTGAGCGCACCGAGGAGGAAATGTTCCACACTCAGGTACTCGTCGCCCATCTCCTCGCGGACCGTATCGGCGTCATTCAAGGCGGCACGCAGTCCGGCGCTGATCTGCGGTTGGGCACCTGCACCGCTCACCCGGGGTTCCCGCGCCAGTTCGGCAGCCACCGCGGCCTTGAGCGCGGATGGATCAGCGCCGGCCCGTTGCAGGATCGGCACGGCGATGCCCCCCTCCTGTTGCAAAAGCGCGAGCAGCACATGGGCGCTTTTCAACTCCGGATGCGCGGATTTGGCGGCAAGACTCTGGGCGGTCTGCAGGGCCTCCTGCAGTTTGTTGGTCATTTTCTCAAGTCCCATGGCGGATCTCCTGACCCACCATAGAACGGGTTTTCCCGGATTTCAACGCCCGGACAACGGAACGGGAACCCACAGCACCCAGTCCCCGCTCTCAATCGATCATCCGCCGCATCGGAATCATCTGCGAGTGGGTGAAGCCGTGCTTCTCAAAAAAGCGCTGCGATTCAGCGCTGAGGCGGTCGGTCAGCAAGGTGATCCGTTTGAAATTCTTCTTTTTGGCGAAATCCACCACATGGTCGATGAGCATCGATCCAAAGCCCTGGCCACGGTGGTCCGGATGAATGACCACATCCTCCATCAGGATGACAAAACCACCGCGGGCGGTCGAGATGGTGAACAGCAGGTTGACCATGCCGAAAATGCGGTCCTTGTTGCGCACCACGAAGATCCGGCCGCGGTTCGGCTGCTCGAGGATCAACCTCAGCCCCCGCTCCTGCAGAGTGCGGTCGGGCGTGAAGTCGCCGGACCTCGCCATGAGGTCGAGCACCAGATCCGTGAGCGGAGCGAGATCGTCGATCGTCGCAGGCTCGACGCGCGGTGGATCGGCATCCTTTCGGGGAGCACCGGGAGGGATCGGCAAGGTCACACGCCGAGGAAAGCAGCAAAACCGGCGGACCGCACGAATTTTCCCGCGTAGGCTCCCGCACAGCCGCACAGGGATCCCGCCGCCCCCGGCCATCCAGCCGGTTCAGCTGGATGGCTTGCGGTAAAGGCGATGCAAGGCGAGAAATTGCCCGGGAAGCCGCCCGAAGGCGGAAATCCAGCGGATCCGTGAGGCTCCGTCGTCCTGCCAGCGGGACAGCGGGCTTTCGGCGATCCGCTCCCTGCCGCAGCGGAAATACAACTCCAAATCAAAAATCCAATCCGTGACGAATGGCGCGGAAAAGACCCGGGAGACCACCTGCCTGCGGAAAAGTTTCGCCCCGCATTGGGTATCGGGAAACCGAACCCCGAGCAGCAAGCGGGCCGCGAGCGAGAAACTCCGGCTGATCACCCGCCGCAACAAGGGCCGCCGGATGTCGGCTCCGGGCCGCCGTCTCCGGGTGGCCCATACGGCATCGCAGCCAGCACCACGACGGGCTCCGGTTTCCAAAAGCACATCAATCTGGTCCGGCGGCGCCGAGAGATCGGCATCCCAGAACCCGAACCAACCTGCGTCCGCATGCAAGCGCAAGCCCTCGAGCATGCCCCTTCTTACTGCCTCACCCTTGCCGCCCGCTCCGTCGATCCGCAGCAGGGATGCACCCGGCGAAGAGCCGAAAGCCGATGAAAGCACGCGCGCAGTACCATCGGTCGATCCCCCATCGACAAACACCAACGAGATCCCCCGATCCAGCCAGGCCCGGAAGGCCGGCGGGTCCAGTCGCGATTCCTCGTTGTGGCAGGGCACCACCAGAACCACACCGCGGAGATCGGCCGCTGCCGATCCCTGCCCAAGGCAATCCTGCGGGTGGCGGGGCGTCGAATCCATCAAACCGATTCTCCTGTTCCGATACGGCTCCGCCAACCTTCTTTTTCAGGCCCCCTCGCCATCTACGGAACCTGAGAGGAGATCGGGACGGTTGCGTCTTGTCCTTTCCAATGCCTCGCGCCGCTTCCACTCACGGATCCGCGCGTGGTCGCCGGAAAGAAGAACCTCCGGCACCTTCATCCCGCGGAAATCCACCGGACGCGTGTAGGCCGGCGCCTCCAAAAGGCAGGGATCGGAAAACGACTCCTCCTCCGCTGACCGTTCGTCTCCCAAGGCACCCGGGATCAGGCGAATCACTGCATCACACAGCACCGCCGCTGCGAGCGCGCCATTGCTGAGAACATAGTCGCCGATCGAGATTTCCTCATCGACCAAACCCTCCACCACCCGGTGGTCGACCCCCTCGTAGTGCCCGCAAAGGACCAACAAGTGCGACTCCGATGCCAATCGCGCCACACACGCCTGCTTGAGCGGCTCACCCTGCGGAGTCATGAGAAGCACCCGGGTCCGTTCGCCGCGCAAGGCCTCCACCGCGGCGAAGAGCGGACCAGGCTTGAGCAGCATCCCCTGCCCTCCGCCGCAGAGCGTGTCGTCCACCCTCCGGTGCCTGTCGTCGGACCAGTCCCGGAGTTGGTGAGCGTGTACCTCAACCAACCCCGCGTCGCGCGCACGCTGGATGACCGATTCGCCCAATGGGCCCATCGCGACCTCCGGAAACAACGAAACGATGTCGATCCGCACCCGGAAAGCATAGCCGCGGGAGCGCGCACGGCAATGTCCATTCGGCGGCCCGGTACTCTTCCCCGCAATGGCCGCGCTTCCGGCTTGGCCTGTCCCGGGGTTTCCGCTATCAAACACGCATGATCCTCCCCGTTCCTCTCTTGGCTGCCTTGTCGGTGTTGGCCACACTCGCCGGGGCATCCGCCCAGCGCCTGCCTCCGCCCTCTCCGGCCCGGTTGCCGATGCAGACCACCTTCAAGGGCGAGTCGGTGTTCCGCGCCGTGGTGGCCAAGGCCGAGCGCAACAACTGGCGGCGCCTGCCGCTCGGCGACCGGACCGTGCTCATTGCCCGCGAACTGCTCAACAAGCCCTATGTGAATTACACCCTCGAAGTGGACGACCGCACCGAGTCACCGGTGGTCAACCTCACGGGAATGGACTGCTGGACATTCTACGAAAACGCGCTGGCGATCGCCCGCATGATCCGCCACAAACCACCTCCCTACAGACCCGCCGACATGCTGCACATGATCGAGGTGGAACGCTACCGCAACGGAACCTGCACCGGATGCTACCTGAGCCGCATGCATCACCTCGAGGAGGTATTTCACGACAACCAACGCCGCGGGCTCGCGGAAAACATCACTCGGCGACTTCCCGGCGCGGAGCGTCTCGAACGGGAGATCCGCGAGATGACCGTACAATGGAAGAGCTACCGCTACCTGCGCGCCAACCCCTCGCTGGTCGAACCCATGGGACGCATCGAGTCCGCCGTCTCTCGACTCCCGGTCCACCACATCCCGAAGGCCCGCGTCCGCGCGATCGAACCCTACCTGCGCAACGGGGACATCTGCGCGATCACCACCAACTGGCACGGAGGCTACACCTCGCATGTCGGCCTGATCGTCCGCGACGGGAACAGGGCGCGTTTTTCCCACGCCACCTCCGACCGTTCCAAGGGCCGCAAAACCATCATCGACGGCACAATCTCCGAGTACCTCTCGCAATCGTCGAAACACGCGGGCATCGTCGTCTGCCGCCCCGCCGAAGTGCCGGTTTCGCCGCTCTGGCAATCGACCATCGTCGGTCGCTGAGCCCCGCACGGCCATGAATGATCCGGAAAAATCCGCCGCCCCCGAGACAAATCCTGCGGGCGGCGACGCTGAGCTCATTAATCCGATGGCGTCTGCCCTCAAATGCCATGACGGCCGTTCACCGGTGGCCGGCGATTCCGCCTCCCCCGACTGGAGCGGGTGGCTCCGGGTGCACGGCCCGCGGCTCCTTCTCTTCGCGCGGCAGCAGACCCGTTCCCAGCAGGATGCGGAGGACATCCTGCAGGACGCGATGGTGAAACTGATCGAGAAGGTGCGGGACGGTGAGTTCCTGGGCGGGCCGGACGCATGGCCCTCGTATTTGTTCGCCACCATCCGCCGCCTGGCGATCGACCTCAGCCGGCGCGAGGAGCGCAGGAAGCGGCGCGAGGATACGGCCACGGCCGACATCGAAGCGCTGGAAGCCGCCGCTGTGGACCCTTGGTTCGAGACCGGATCCTCGGGAGACGAGACCCGCAGCCAACTGGAGTCTTCCCTCAAGCAACTGCCCCCGAAGTTTGCGGAGGTGATCGTGATGAAGGTCTGGGGCGAACGCACCTTCGCGGAAATCGCGGAAATTCTCGGCATTTCCCAAAACACGGCGGCCTCCCGGTATCGCTATGGAATCGAGGCCCTGCGCAAGCACCTCGGTTCCGCCCGCATCCGCGGCGACATTTCCCTATGAGCATCCTCCCTTGAATGATTCCGATGAATCCCGATTCCACCGATTTCGAGACCTTGCTTCGCTCCGCCACGCCGAGGGCGTTGCGCCCCGAACTACGCGAGCGACTTGAGGCCTGCGCCCGCGGCACATGGACATCGCTCAGTACGGCCGAATCGCGCCTGGAATCATCGCTCTCCTCATCGCCTCCCGCCGCGCTGTCGGCTGCGCTCGAAAGCCGCCTGCTCGGGATCGTGCAAGACACCCCGTTCCCTCAAGAAAGCACCATCGTTCCCTTCCCGCGTCGCCCGCACGCAGTACCGGCGCGCAAGGCGAGAATACCGGCGTGGGCTGCCGCCGCGGTGGCGGTCGCAGGCGGCATCGCGGCCCTCCTCGCTCCTGGTTTCGAGGCGGATCCATCCGCTCCTCCTTCAGTTCGCACTGCAACGCGCCCTGCGCTGAGTCCGCAGGCGGCTTCCATCCAGCCCGTCAGTTTCCGCTCTGAAATCACCGGTCTTTCCGATGGTGTCGCCTGGCATCCCGACGGAACCGCGCACCGGATCTGGAAAGCGGAATTCCGCGACCACATGACCGCGAAGGATCAGGAAGGTCGCACCATCGAGGTGACGAATCCGCATGTGCAATACTTGCTGGTGCCCGCCGAGACGGAGTAATCTTTCAAAGACAAAACCGCCGATCCGTCGCGATACACGGACATGAAAACAACGATGCGTCTGTCCGCCCTGCTTTCCGCCGCAGTCCTTGCGTCCTCCGGGATCAGCGCCCATGCGATTGAAGCTCCCTTGGACGATGCGGCGCCGCCCCGGATGGCCGGCTCCGAAGGCCGTGAAGCCAGCGTGGCAAAGCCAACCGAAAATCCCGTGGCTGCTCCCGCCCATGGATATCTCGGCGTGCTGCCCCTCGAGTTGCCCGAGGCGCTCGTCCAGCATCTCAAACTGAAATCCGGTGAAGGCGTGCTGCTCGGTTCGGTAATGCCCGGCGGCCCGGCCGACGGCAAGTTGATGCAAAACGACATTGTGCTCGGCATCGGCGGCAAGCCGGTGGGTTCACCGGAGGAATTCTCGGAAAACATTTCTTCCCGCAAGCCCGAGGAAACCGTGGTCCTCGAACTCATGCGGAATGGGACTCGAACCACAGCGGAAGTGGCTCTCGGAAAGCGCCCGGTTGCGCTCGGCGCTCGCGGAGACCAAGCGGGTCCGCTCCCGAAGGGTCGGGGACCTGGCATCGAGGGTGAGGCCGCATTGGAGGATCGGGCGGCAGGGATCGCCAAGCGACTGAAGGACCTTCGCAATGAAATGATGCAGCGGGGCCTTGGGGCCGTTCAGGGCATGGAGGAGGTGGTTCCGCTGGAGGGTGGGATTCATCGGATGGGCTTCAGCAATAGTTCGTCGGTCCGCATCAGTGATGACGAAGGCTCGGTGCAGATGGAGAAGACGGATGACTCCTCGGTCGTGACCGTGTACGACAAGAGCGGCAAGGTGGTGTGGACCGGTCCTTGGGACACGCCTGAGGACAAGAATGCGGCACCCGCGGAGTTGATGGACCGCATCAAGGCGGTGACGGATGCGCAAACCGGGGGCGGCGGGATCCGCCTGAGGCTCCAACGCGGCGGCGCGGCGGGCAATGGCATCATCGAATTCGGCAATGCCTTCGAGCTTGGAGCGGGGGCTGCCGATCAGGAGGAAGCTCCTGCCGTGCCCGCGGAATCGGAAAAGGCCGAGTAAGCGGACTCAAAGGGCTGCATCCAGAAGTCCCTTGAGTTCGGTGAGGCCCAGCGACGGCGGGTCTCCCGTGTCGCCGTCGCCAAAGACGGATGCGAGTCCGCGTTTGCGTTCCTGCAGCGCCAGCACCCGCTCTTCCACGGTGCCGCGCGTCAGCAGGCGGTACACGGTGACCGGACGGGTCTGGCCGATCCGGTGCGCACGATCCGTGGCCTGAGCCTCGGCGGCGGGATTCCACCACGGATCGAAATGAATGACGATGTCGGCACGGGTGAGGTTGAGTCCGTAGCCGCCCGCCTTGAGGCTGATGAGAAACACCGGGGGACCATCCTCCGCTTGGAATGATTCCACCAACGAAGGGCGGTCGCGGCTGGTGCCGTCGAGTTGCAGGTATGCGATACCCCGCTCCCCGAGCATCGTCCCGATCCCGTCGAGCTGCGCCTTGAACTGGCTGAACACAAGCACCCGGTGGCCGCCGGCGAGAGCCTCATCGAGCAGTTCGGTCAAGCGCGCGCATTTGCCGGATCGCTCGGCTGCTGGCATCGGACCGTAACGCTCCCCATCAAGCAATGCAGGATCGCAGCAAGCCTGACGCAATCTCAACAACGCGGTGAGGACGATCATCCGTGCAGAGGACTCACTGGCATCGAGAGCCGCCACCCCGCGGCGCGCTTCCTCGAGCAAGCGGGCGTGGATATCCCGTTGCAGCGGGGAAAGTCCGCAGTACTCATCGATCATCACCTTGCCGGGCAGGTCGGCGGCGACCTGCTCCTTGGTCCGGCGAAGGAAAAACGGCGCGACCTTCATCCGAAGGCGGGCGAGGCTTGCGGGGTCGGCGCCGCCCTCTTCCGCCTTGTAGCGTTGCTCAAACTCCTTCCGGGATCCGAGCCAGCCCGGTTGCAGAAATCGAAACAGGGACCAGAGATCGCGCACGCTGTTTTCCAAGGGAGTGCCGGTGAGTGCCAAGCGCCGCGGCACCCCGAGACGACAGAGGGCCTTGGCGTGGTCGGTGTCCGGATTGCGGATCACGCTCGCCTCGTCGGCAACCACGGCGGCATAGCCGCGACCGAGGTGCCAGGCGAGGTCGCGCGCCAAGGTGCTGTAACTGGTGATCACGATCGTGCCAGGTCCCGCCGTTTCCCGTCTGCTTTCCCGATCCGCGCCGTGCATCACTACCACCCGGCGTTCGGGCGCGAATCTCGCAAGCTCCGCGCGCCAGTTGCCCAGCAAGGTCGCAGTGGCCACCACCAACACCACGGCCCCGCCATCCCCGGCGAAAATTTGCTCGATCCACCCGATGGCCTGCACGGTCTTGCCGAGGCCCATGTCATCGGCCAGCAGCGCCCCGCCAAAGGCACGGGTGCGCTCGCCGATCCAGCGGACTCCGTCGGCCTGATACGGACGCAACTCGGCCCGGAAGGACGCAGGCAACACGAATGCAGGAGTGTTTGGAGCCTCCACGGAACCGCCGAAACGCGCGCAAAGAAGGCGGATCACTTCCGCGCTTGGCCCTCTCGCGATCAAGTGCCCGCCGGCCCTTGCAATATCGAGTTCGGACCATAGCGGTTCGATTTCCTCCCAGTCGGGATCCGCCATCGTCAGAATGCCGCTGCCGCTCCGCTGCGATCCTTTCCGGCCCATACCGAGCAAGCGCCGCATGTCGGCATCGCTCACCAACTCGCCCGCATCATCCTTGAATTCGAGGTCGAACTCCATCGCTTCACCACTCTCGCCACGAATGCGAATCACCGGGGAAACCAGCCGGAACCGACCGCGAAAACTCCGGAAACCCGGCCCCTCCCGCCAGTCCCCGCGCCGCGCGAATTCCCTCCATCCCTTTGCGCAAAACACCGCCAGACGCGCGGAGTCACGCATACTCCAGCAGCCGCCGCCCCCATCCTCGAATCCCTCTTCGCGCAAGTCAGCGCAGAGACGCTCCTCGGCGGAGACATCGCGCACCAAACAGCGATCTCCTTCCAAGCGCGGCAGTGTAGCGGCCCCGCCCCCGCCGGGGACGAGTTCTTCGCCCGGATACCCTGCGAAAACCTTCAACCGGAGCACTCCGCCAACTGCATCGCAATCGAAACGGAAACGCAGCGGCGCGGGAACGAACCGCAGCGAGGCCAGCCATCCCTCGTCGGGAAATGCGAACCATTCCTGCAAAAGATCGAGACTGCCGAGAAGGTCGTCGATCCCGCAAAGCCCCGCACCTTCCCGGATGCATGAGGAAATCAATGCGGCTGCGACCTTCGGAGGATCCCCCTTTCCGATCCTTGTCCAACCCTCCGCATCCACGCGCCACAGGGCAACACCCAGCCGGACCAAGCGACCAAGCCCGGGTGCCGCGTGGATCCTCACCACCTCTCCCTCCGGATTGAGCGATGCAATCGGAATCACACCGCCCTCCGCAACCGCCAGAGGTTCGCCGGTGCCGGCCTCGGTCACCCGCGGATGGCCGATGAGGCATCCCATCAGGGAGGCCAGCAGTTCTCCTCCCAGTACCAACGGAACTGTTCCGCGCACCGTGACCTGCTGCGCGGCAAGCCAAATTGATATCAATGAATCCGCGGCCGTGGCGTCTCCATCCACGATCCGGATCGTCAGTGCCACCGAACCCTTGCCGAGCCGGTCCCTCCAACCCTTGGAAAACTCCACCCCGTAGGCATTCGCGCGTTCCGGGCGCTGGACAGGAGCCTTCCCCACAGCCCCGGCATCCGGCCGCGCCAAGGCGAGACCCACCGCTACCGCGTGACTGCAAAAAATCCCGGACCGGCGGTTCTCCGGACATCCACAACGGGTCTCGATCTCCCGCGGCGATCGCACCAGTACCCGCAGCGCTCGCGGCTTGCCGCCCGACAGCACCACCCCGCTCCAGCCGTCGGCAAGACGCTTGGCCTCACGCACCATGCCCGACTCCCACAAAGCGCGCCCCGCCTTGAAGTCAGGCCAGGCCGCCGCCTTCCGGATCGCATCCTCGTCCATTCGCAGTCGGCGGCCTCTCAGAGCGCCAGAAAGTTCGCCAGCAGCCGCTTGCCCTCGCTGGTGAGGATCGACTCGGGATGGAACTGCACGCCGTGCACAGGATGCTCCCGATGCGCCAGCCCCATGATCTCCCCCTCCGCGGTCCACGCAGTCACCGCGAGGCAATCGGGCAGACTCTCGCGCCGGACGATCAGCGAATGGTAGCGCGTCGCCTCGAACGGATCCGGCAACCCGCAGAACACCCCGCTGCCGTCGTGATGCACCGGTGAGGTCTTGCCGTGCATGAGTCGGCCCGCACGCACCACCTCGCCGCCGTAGACCTGCCCGATCGACTGATGACCGAGACAGACACCGAGCACCGGGATCCGCGGACCGAACTCGCGGATCATGTCCATCGAGACCCCGGCCTCGTTGGGAGTGCAAGGCCCGGGTGAAATGCAAACCCGATCCGGCCCGAGGGCGGCCACCTCCTCCACCGTCACGGCGTCGTTGCGGAACACCCTCACATCCGCCCCGAGCTCGCCGAAATACTGGACGAGGTTGTAGGTGAAGGAATCGTAGTTGTCGATGATCACGAGCATGGCGTCATTTCGCAAGGGTTTTGGCGAGGGCCACCGCGCGCAGCATGCCCTTGGCCTTGTTGACCGTCTCCTCGTACTCATAGGCCGGATCCGAATCCGCAACCACTCCCGCGCCGGCCTGTACATAGGCCCTGCCGTCTTTCACCAAGCAAGTGCGCAGCGTGATGCACGAGTCGTGCCCCCCGTCGAAACCGAAGTACCCCACCGCCCCGGCGTATGCGCAGCGCTTGTTCTTCTCCAGCGAGTTGATGATCTGCATCGCCCGAATCTTCGGAGCGCCGCTCACCGTGCCTGCAGGAAAAGTGGCGCGCAGCACATCATAGGCACTGTGCCCCTCGTCGAGAGTCCCGGTGACATTCGAAACAATGTGCATGACATGGCTGTAGCGCTCGATCGTCATGAAATCGTCCACCCGCACCGTCCCGGGCACCGCCACCCGGCCCACATCGTTGCGCGCGAGGTCCACCAGCATCAAGTGCTCGGCGCGCTCCTTGGGATCGGCCAGCAAGTCATTCGCCAGTTCGTCATCCTCCGCACGAGTGCGCCCCCGCCACCGCGTCCCGGCGATCGGCCGGATGTCGATGCGCCCGCCGATCGCCCGGACATGCACCTCCGGGGAACTTCCCACCAGCGAGAAACTGCCCATCTCGAGCAGGAACATGTAGGGCGAGGGATTGACGAAACGAAGCGCGCGGTAAAGGTCGGCAGGGTTGAGTTCGAACACCGCTTCAAACCGCTGGCTCGGCACGAACTGGAAAATATCCCCCGCGGCGATGAACTCCTTCCCGGTTCGCACCATTTCCTCGAACTCCTCCCTGCTCGTGTTGGAACGCGCCTCGGCGGGCTCCACTGCTGCCAGACCATTCAAACCGGGCACATGCAGCGGACGGTCGAGGATCTCGACCAAGGCGGCGATTTTCCCCTTGGCCCGCAGGTAGGCATCCTCGATCGAGGCCGCTTCGTCGAGCAAGGCGTTTGCGACAATCTGCAAGCGCCGCAAGCGGTGATCAAACACCAGCAAGGTGTCCGCCAAAAGGAACAGCGCGTCGGGGATGCCGAGCGGATCGGGCGGGGGCGGACCCAGCGAAGGCTCGAACTCGCGCACGGCATCGTAGGAGAGGTAGCCGACCAAGCCTCCGGAAAATTGCGGCAATGATCCGTGCGAGACCGGCCGGAAGGGTGCCATTTCGGCCTCCAGCACCGCAAGCAGGTCGCGCCCCGCGGCCGCCTCGCGGGAGCCTCCCTCCCAAGTAACCGTCACCTTGCCGTCGCGTGCCTCGAAAACGCGGCGCGGCCTGCTCCCGACGATGGACCAGCGCCCGGCCTTGTCCGTGCTCTCCGCGCTCTCGAGCAAAAAGGAATGACGCCCGTCCCGGATCTTCAAATACGCGGAAAGGGGCGTCTCGAAATCGGCAGCCAGCTCGGTGTAGACCGGAACCACATTGCCGCGCTGCGCCATCGCGGCAAAGGCCTCGAAAGATGGTTCGACGGGCAATTCGTTCACGGCTGGGCAAAGGATGGCGGCCACTCCCCGCAGGGCAAGCCCGGATCACTCGGCGGCTGCATGGGCCGACTCATTTGGCGGGCACATGGACCAGCCCGACCCCGTTGATGCAGTAGCGCTTGTCGGTCGGGGTGTCGAATCCCTCGCCCACGAACACATGGCCGAGGTGCCCCCCGCACTTCGCGCAAAGCACTTCGGTGCGGATGCTGCCGAGACTGTGATCGGGGCGGGTCACCACGTTTTCCGCCTTTGCGGGGTCGAAAAAGGAGGGCCATCCGCAGCCGGAATCGAACTTTTGGTCGGAGGAAAACAAAAGCGCACCGCAGCCGGCGCAGTGGTAGGTGCCCTTGCCCTGCTTTTTGAACTCGGCGTACACCTCGCCGTTCGGCGCCTCGGTGCCGGCTTTGCGCAGGATCCGATACTGCTCCGGGGTAAGCTCCTTGCGCCATTCGGCATCGCTTTTCTCCACCTTTCCCGCAGGCTCATCCGGTTTCTTGTCACTCGTTTCCATGGCTTTCTTGCGTTCCCCGCCGGGCGAACAGGATGCCAGAAGCAAACCGCCGAGCACGACCCGGAGCACCACTCCCCCGCACCGCCGCATTCGGATCCGGTCGCCGCGCATGACCCCCGTCAGGTGGCAAACCCTTCCTTGGCGACCGCCAAGGCGAAGTCGCGGTTCATCCGGGCGATGTGCTCCACGCTGATTTCCTTGGGACAAGCGGCCTCGCACTCGTATTGGTTGGTGCAATTTCCGAATCCCTCGGCATCCATCTGCCGCACCATCGCCAAAACGCGGCGCTCCCGCTCGGGCCTGCCCTGCGGCAAGTGGCCGAGATGGGAAACCTTGGCCGAAACAAAGAGCATCGCGGAGGCATTCTTGCAGGATGCCACGCAGGCACCGCAACCGATGCAGGCAGCGGCATCGAATGCCGCATCGGCATCATCCTTGGGAACCGGCACCGCATTCGCATCCACCGCCGACCCCGTCCGCACATCGATGTAGCCGCCGGCGGCGATAATGCGGTCGAAGGCGCTTCGGTCGACAATCAGGTCACGCACCACCGGGAAAGGATTGGCGCGGAACGGTTCGATCCAGATGGTGTCGCCGTCGCGGAACTTCCGCATGTGTACCTGGCAGGTGGTCACACCCCGGTCCTTGCCGTGCGGAACGCCGTTGATGGTCAGCGAACAGGTCCCGCAAATCCCCTCGCGGCAGTCATGATCGAAATGAATCGGTTCCTTGCCGCCCACCACCAGACGCTCGTTCACGATATCGAGCATCTCGAGAAACGATGCCTCCGGCGGAATGTCGCTCGCATCGTAGGTCTCGATCCGGCCCTGCGCGCGCGGACCCTCCTGCCTCCACACTTTCAGCGTCAGATTCATGGTCGGATGTCCCGGATCCCTCGGTGCCGGATGAACCCAAGGCACCGGAATCCGCGCAGAACCTACGCTTCCCCTACGATCCTGCCAGAAAAAACAGCGTAAAGATCCAAGGATTTTCCAAGGAAATCCGGACTTCCCGGCGTGTTGCGAAATTTTTCCCCAAATTTCTTTTTGACAGGTGGGCCTCCCTGTGGTCAATTTGCCCCGTCGCAAGACAAAGCGGCCCGATTGAGTTTCCCTTTGGGTTTTTGGGTTTTTCCCGGGGATAATCGATCGGGTCGCTTCTTTTTTGCCGTTTCGCCGGATTGGTTCCGCGGAGGCCCGGGCCATCGTGTTCCCGCAGGCTCTCAAGCAGCGGCTCGCCGGCACGAAGCATGGACTCAGGTACCATGATTTTCGACGCGGCCTCCGCAAGACGCGGCTCGGGCCTCAGCCCTGCCCCGGTGCCGCACCCGGCGCTCCCGACCCTTTCGGTGTCCACACCGATTTGACATACAAATCGCGCAGGAGCTTCGGATCCACCTCGCAAGGGCTGTGCGACATCAGATCGGCCCCTTTGTTGTTTTTCGGGAAGGCAATGACCTCGCGGATACTCTCCTCACCGGCGGCGAGCATCACAATCCGGTCGAGGCCGAGCGCGAGTCCTCCGTGTGGCGGCGCGCCGAAACGGAACGCATCGAGCAGATGGCCGAACTTCTCCGCCTGCTCCTCGGGCCCGATGCCGAGCACCTCGAACATCCGCGACTGCAGGTCGCGTTCGTGGATGCGGATGGACCCTCCGCCCAGTTCGTACCCGTTGAGCACCACATCGTAGGCAAGGGCACGCAGTTCGGCGAGATCACCACCCGGCTCACGCAAGCGCACCTCATCGTCGGGATGGGGCCGCGTGAAGGGATGATGCACCGCCGCCCAGCCGCCGGAGTCCGGATCCTGCGCGAGCAAGGGGAATTCCGTCACCCAGAGGAAGCGCAACTCGGCGGAATCCTTGACCAACTCCATCATCACCGCGCACTCGCTGCGCACGCGGCCGAGGATCTCGCACACCAAGTCGCGGCCGCCGGCGACGAAAAAGACAAGGTCCCCCTCCGCAATTTCCATCGCGGCAACCAAGTCCTCCTTCTCGCGATCGCTGAAAAATTTCCACAGCGGTCCCTTCATTTCGCCACCTTCGCATTTCAGGAATGCGAGCGTCTTGACCGGCAAGCCTGCCTGCACCGCCAGTTCGTTGAGGCGGTTCATCTGGCCGGTGGTGATCCCGGCAAACCCCTTTGCGTTGAGACCGCGAACCACCCCGCCGCCGTCAAGGGTCGAACGGAAAATCTTGAACTCCGTCCCGCCGAAGACACTCCCGAGATCGACAATCTCCATAGCGAAACGCAAATCCGGCTTGTCCGAGCCGTAGCGGTCGGCCGCCTCGCGATAGGTGAGCCGCGGAAAAGGCCGCGGGATCTCGACCCCGCGCGCCGCGCGGAACATCTCCGCCAGCAAACCCTCGACCAAGGAAATCACATCCTCCTGGCCCACGAAACTCGCCTCGATGTCGATCTGTGTGAACTCCGGTTGACGATCGGCGCGCAGGTCCTCGTCGCGGAAGCAACGGGCGATCTGGTAGTATTTCTCGATTCCCGCCACCATCATCAATTGCTTGTACTGCTGCGGAGCCTGCGGGAGGGCGTAAAAGCGGCCTGGATTGAGGCGCGAGGGCACCAGGAAATCCCGCGCACCCTCGGGCGTGGGATTGGAAAGCACCGGGGTTTCGATCTCGAGAAACCCCTCGTGCTCGAGATGCCGACGAGCCGCGGATGTCATCCGGCTGCGCAGCCGGATGTTGCGCGCCATCGCGGGCCTCCGCAGGTCGAGATAGCGGTACTTCATCCGCAGATCCTCGTTCGACACGCCGCGGTCGAGCGGAAAGGGCAGGACATCGGCCTTGTTGACGATCTCAAGCAACCGTACCGCGACCTCCACCGCACCGGTTGCGATCTTCTGGTTCACCGCGCCCTCAAGCCTTCTCACCACCACTCCGGTGACGCGCACCACATCTTCCTCGCGCAGGCTGTGCGAGAGACGCGCGGCCTCGGGACTGTCCTCGGGATGGAATACGCACTGGGTGAGCCCCTCGCGGTCCCGCAAGTCGATGAAGATCACCCCGCCGTGATCGCGTGCGGAATGGACCCATCCGATCAATGTCACGGATTGCCCGACATCGGACTCGCGGATTTCGTTGCAATGGTGGCTGCGCATGGCGATTCAGGATCGAAGGGAAAGGAGACAAATGCGGGTCGTTCAGGCAAGCAAGGGTCCGTCGGGCTCGGCGAGGTGCGCGACGATCCATTCCACAGCCTCGTCCGCGCCGATCTCTGCCTCGCTGCGGGTGGTGAGGACCTTGACCTTGAGGCGCGGATGTTCCGAACCGATCACGACCGCATACCGGGCGCCGCATTTCTCGGCGGCTTGGAACTGCCTGGCAACCTTTGCGGATGAGAGAGGAAGGTCCGTGGACACTCCCACGGCGCGCAAGCGGCCGGCAAGACCCAGCGCCTCGCCGCGCAATGCCTCGTCGGCCAGCACCAGGTAAACATCGCAGGACGGAAGATGGCGTTGCAGCCACGCCTCCATCCGGATGGCGGCGTGCGGTGTTTCCTCGATGAGGTTGCGGATGACATGGTCGCCCATCGCAAAACCCGCCGCCGGAAGATCGGCCGCGCCCTCGGAAAGCGCGGAGATCAGTCCATCGTAACGCCCGCCGCCCGCCACCGCGCGCATCGACTTGCCCGCGTCGAAGACCTCGAACACCACTCCGGTGTAATACGCCAGGCCGCGAACGATCGAGAGATCGAGCCTCACGGATCCAGCCATGCCCCTTGCTTCCAGATCCGAGCGGATTGCTTGCCAGGCAGGTGAGGCATCTCCGGGCGCATCGAGGAATCCCTGCAGAGCTTCCATCGTCAAGCCGAGGTTGGCGAGCTTGCGCCCGCTTTCGGCGGGGTCGTCGCGCCCGAGTTTGTCGACCACCGAAAGCAGTTCGGAGAGCTGCTCCGGCGAAAGCCCCCGCGCTGCCGCAAAGGAGGCCCAAGCCTGCCGGTCGGAGACCCGCACGACGAAATCATCATCACGGAACCCCAGCACGCGCATCGTTTCCACCGCGAGTGCGATCAACTCCGCATCCGCGCCCGGGCCGGACTCGCCGAGAATGTCGGCATTGAACTGGTGGAACTCCCGTCCCCTGCCCTTTTGCGGCTTCTCGTAGCGAAAACAAGGGCCAATCTCGAACCACTTGAGCGGCTTTTGGTGATGGCGGTGCTGCCCGGCGACGATCCGCGCCAGCGAGGCGGTCAACTCCGGCCGCAAGGTGACCTCACGACCTCCCTGATCGATGAAACGGAACAATTGCTTGCTCAGTTCCCCGCCGGATTTGCGCAAATACAGTCCGGTGTCCTCCAGCAAGGGCCCTTCGAACTCCACAAAACCGAAGCGCCGCGCCGCGGATCGCCATGCGTCGAAGAGATAGTTCCTGACAGCGCATTCGCGCGGTGGGAAATCCCGGAATCCGGGCAGGGCATGAAAAGTGGAGCCGGCCATGGGCGGGCGGGGAGCATGCACGGGGGGGATCCCATATCAAGGCGATTCCCGAAAGCGCCCGCTCAGGCCCCGCGCCCGTCATGAAGCGGGGTCTGCTTGGCTTTTCCCGTTCCCATTGCGCGCCGGCCTTGCAAGGCTTCCGCCGTGGACTCCCTCACACAGGCTACCCTCGGAGCGGCCATGGGCGAACTGGTGCTCGGCCGCCGCATGGGCAACCGCGCCCTGGCCTGGGGAGCCTTCTTCGGGACCTTGCCCGATCTCGATGTGCTTGTCGCCCCGCTGCTCGATACCGCGGGGAACTTGTGGTGGCATCGCGGGCCCAGTCACTCGCTGCTGGTGATGATCGCCGCATCGTGGTTTCTGTCCCCATGGCTCGCCCGGTGGTGGCGACGCGACAAGGTCAGCCGCAGCCGCGCGGGCTGGTTCGTGTTCGCGGCGTGGAGCACCCATGTGCTGATCGACTGCTTCACGGTATACGGCACATCCGTGTTCTGGCCTTTTCCCCTTCCCCGCACGGGACTCGACCTGTTGTTCATCATCGATCCGCTTTTCACGCTGCCGATGATGGTGGCGCTCGTATGGTTGGCGTTTCTCCGCGACCGCAAAAGCGCTCCGCGAAGGATGCACATCAATCTCTGTGGATTGGGCGTCTCCACCGCTTATGTGTTGCTCTCCTGCCTTGCGAAACATTCGGTCTCGGGCGAGTTCAAGGCCGATCTCCAGCGCCGCGGCGTGGTGCCGCAGGCGACGATGGAGGCACCCACTCCCTTCAACATCGTGTTGTGGAGGGCGGTCGCCGACTGCGGGGACTCTTTCTGGATCGGCTACCGCGGCGTCCTCGACAGGGAGAGCACTCCGGTGAGGTGGACGGTGATTCCGAAGCGTCAGGAGGAACTGGGCGATCTCGCGGCGACGCGCGAGGGCAGGCGCTTGAAATGGTTCACCGGCGGTTGGTGGATCGCACGCGCCCACCGCAAGGGCGTGTGGGTCGGGGACCTCCGCTTCGGCGAGGCCTGCACCTGGCAGACGCGCAAAGGGGTGGTGGATCTCCGCCCGGCATTTTCCTGGGACCTGCTGCGCGAGGAATCGGGCGACCGCCTTCGCGGACATTTCGCGCGCAGGCAGGATGCCGGTGACCAACTCCGCCGCATTGCCCGCCGTGCGATGGGGGATCGGTCCGCATGGGAGGCCCCTCCCCGGCTCGAGGGGGTGACCGGCAGCCTGCCGGAGTCCTTGGAGTGGAGGGAGTGAACGCAGCCGCGTTCCGAACTTGACCCTTGAAACCACCCAGCGCTCGCCCATCCTCCCGACGCGGTTGCCCCCCGTTTTTCGCAGCATCCGAAACCACCCATCCATTCCCATGTCCACCCTGACTCCCTTCGCCGCGCTTCGGCCGGATCCCGCACTTGCATCCCAGGTCTGCGAGCTGCCCTACGATGTCATGTCCTCCGACGAGGCCCGCGTGATGGCGGAGGGAAAACCGCTGAGCTTCCTGCATGTAAGCAAACCGGAAATCGACCTTCCGCCCGCTACCGATCCGTACAGCGATGAGGTCTATCAAACCGGAAGGAGGAACTTCAGGCACCTGATCGACACCGGTGTCCTTCGCCGCGATCCGATTCCGGTGTTTCACCTGTATCGGCAAATCATGGGCGGACACAGCCAGACCGGTCTCGTGGCCCTCGCGAGTTGCAGCGAGTATCTGGAGAACATTGTCCGCAAACACGAGTTCACCCGCCCCGACAAG
>CAZMUK010000042.1:18311-22318 GCA_964569415.1 uncultured Luteolibacter sp.
GAGACCCTCAACGCGCAAACCGGGCCGGTCTTCCTCACCTACCGCGCGCGTCCGACGGTGGATGCCTTGGTTTCCCGGATCACGGCAAGCGAGCCGGAGACCGATTTCACCGCCTCCGACGGGGTCCGGCATAGTGCGTGGCCGGTGACTGCTCCTGCCGATGTGGCCCTGCTCGTCGCGGAGTTTGCGAAGCTCCCCGCCCTCTACATCGCCGACGGACATCACCGCAGCGCCGCTGCGGCACGGGTTTTCCAGAGCCGCAAGGGGGCGGGAGGCAGCGACGGATTCCTGTCGGTGGTGTTCCCGCACAACCAGGTGCGCATCCTCGCCTACAACCGGGTCCTCAAGGACCTCAATGGTCACGGACCTGACGAAATCCTCGCGGCTCTCGGACACATCTTCGAGATCTCGCCGGGATCCTCGGCAGAGCCGGATGCCAAGCATTGTCTCGGTTTCTACCTCGGCGGCACCTGGCACTCACTGCGGTTCCGCCCCGAGTTCACCAGCGGCCGTCCGGCGGTGGAGCTGCTCGACGCCTCGTTGCTGCAGAGTTTCGTCCTGGCACCCTTGTTCGGCATCGATGACCCGCGCACCAGCTCCCGCATCCGGTTCGTTGGCGGCATCCGGGGCACGGCGGAACTCGAGAAGCTCGTCGATTCCGGATCCTTCGCCTGCGCGTTTTCCATGTTCCCGACGAGCATCGAGGATCTGATGGAAATCGCAGACGCCGGTGGAATCATGCCGCCGAAAAGCACTTGGTTCGAACCAAAACTCCGCGACGCGATGTTCTGCCACCTGCTCGACGCGTAGGGAACACCCCAAACCGGGTGTTGCAGATGGTCCATTTCGAAGCGACGCTTCCGCCTCCCGACAATGGCCCGGGGCGCGGCCTGATTCCGGTTTCAAACATTCCGAAAAGCCAGTTCCAAAGCCCATCACCATGCCCGCCCGCAAGTTCCATGTCCGTCAAGCGGCTGTCTCGGCGCTGCATGCTTGGGCGAGCGGCGATGGCTACGCGGAAGACCTGGTCGAGCGGCAGTCATCGCGGCGTCACCTCTCGCCGGCCGACCGCGCTTTGCTGCAGTCGATCCTTTTTTCGGTGCTGCGCAACCGCCGTCTTCTGGATCACTGGATCTCCAAGCTGCGCGAGGGAAAACTCGATCCCGAGACGCGCGATGTCCTGCGGGTCGGGCTTTGCCAGATTCTCCTGCTCGGGATCGCGGAACACGCGGCAGTAAACGAAACCGTGGAGTCCGCCAAATCTGCGGTCCGCGGCCTGATCAATGCCGTGCTGCGCCGGGCTATCGTTTCGCGCAAGCAACTGCTCTCCGAGCTTGGCGAGCTCCCTCCCGCGGTGGCTCTCTCCCATCCGGACTGGCTCTGGAACCGCTGGCGCAAGGCGTTCGGCGCGGCCGATGCGGTTCGTCTTATGGAATGGAACAACGAGGCCGCGGAAGTCTTCGTCCGCATCAATCCGCTGGCTCCGGCATCCGCCGAGATCCCCGGCACTCCGGTGAAGGATGCTCCCGGGTTTTTCAAGATCGACAAGGGCATCCCGTCGGCACTCCTCGCGTCCGGTGCCGTCTACGCCCAAGACCCGGCCACCCGCCATTCGGTTGAACTACTCGACCCAAAGCCCGATGAGCGGATCCTCGACGCCTGTGCCGCGCCGGGCGGCAAGGCATTCCTGATCGCGGCCGCCTGCGGATCGGCAAAAAACCTCGTCTGCACGGATGCAAACCCGAAGCGGCTTCCGCGCCTCCGGGAAAACCTCGAACGACTTCACGCGGGCGAGGCAAAAGTGGATTGCCATGACTGGACCCTGCCGCCACCCGGCGAATGGCACGGGTCGTTTGATGCAATCCTGCTGGATGTCCCTTGCTCGAACACCGGCGTGATGCGCCGCAGGGTGGATGTGCGCTGGCGACTGCAAGCACAGGACATCACGGCACTGACCAAGACCCAGCAGGCGATCCTGCACCATGCCGCGCAGTGCGCGAAACCGGGGGCACGCATGGTGTACTCGACCTGCTCGATCGATGCCGAGGAAAACGCCGGCGTGGTTGCGGAGTTTCTGGCCTCCCACCCGGACTGGAATCAGGAGGGATGCCGCGAGGCACTGCCATTTCGCGAGGAAACCGACGGAGCTTTCGCCGCCCTGCTCCGCAAAAGCGGCGGTTCCCGATGAACGCGCGCGGCCGCGGTGCGGGAAACAACCCGCCAAACCGCTTCGAACCTCTCCGCTTCGAGCCCGATGCCGGCCTCGCCTCCGATGAAGAGGCCCCCTCTCCCCGGACCGTGTTCCTGCGCGACGATTCCCAGTCGGTTCTTTCCCCGAACGACGCCGACGATCTGAGTTTCGACTACGGATTGAATCCCTACCGCGGCTGTGAACACGGCTGCGCCTATTGCTACGCGCGGACCTATCATGAATACCTCGGCTTCTCGGCCGGGCTGGAATTCGAGACGCGGATCGTGGTGAAACCGGACGCCCCCGCCCTGCTTGAAAAGGAACTCGCCCGCCCCGCCTACCGCCCGGGTCTGATCAGTCTCTCCGGGGTGACCGACTGCTACCAACCGGTCGAGCGCCGACTCTGCATCACGCGAGGCTGTCTTGAAGTACTCGCGCGCTTCCGGAATCCGGTGGTGGTCATCACCAAGAACAAGCTGGTCACCCGCGATGCGGACCATCTTCGCGAACTCGCAACCCACCACGCCGCAGCCGTCTATGTGTCGGTTACCACCCTCGACCCGGATCTCGCGCGCATCCTCGAACCACGCGCGCCCACGCCGCGCGCACGACTGGAAACGATCCGCATGCTCTCGGACGCGGGAATCCCGGCAGGGGTCAGCGCCGCACCGATGATCCCCGGACTGAACGATTCCGAACTGCCCTCCATCCTCGCCGACGCCGCTGCGCACGGCGCGTCTTTCGCAGCCTATTCGGTGGTGCGGCTGCCGGGTGCGGTTGCGACGGTCTTCGCCGATTGGCTCGAAACCCACCGCCCGGGTGCGAAAACCAAAATCCTCGACCGCATCCGCAACTCGCATCAAGGCCGACTCAACCAAGCCCCGGGAACCGGCAGGATGCGCGGCAGTGGACAGGCAGCGGCGGTCCTGCGGAGGCTCTTCGAGGCCTGCTGCCGGAAACACGGTCTTCAGTGCGGGACGCCGCAACTCTCCTCAGCTGCATTTCGCAGACTTTCCCCGGGACAGGCCGAATTGTTCTGAAGCGTACCGCGGATTTCCTTCGGGAATGGGTTGCAATGATCCCCGGGCGGAGCTAAATCTCCCCAGCAGCAAGAAAGGAAGCACCCATGAATACCCTCGGATTCGGCCCTCTCGGAACTCCCGAAATCATTCTCATTTTCGTTGTTGTCCTCTTGCTCTTCGGTGCCAAGAAACTGCCGGAACTCGCCCGCGGGATCGGCAAGAGCATGGGCGAATTCAAGAAGGCCCGCGACGAATTCCAGCGTGAAATCACCGAGGCCGAAACGGATGTCCGCGTGAAGGACGCCCCGGGCAAGGAACCCAAGGAAGGATGAGATGAGGCCCCCCGCACCCCCCGGAACCCACGGGCTGCGGATACTCCCGATCCTCTCTCCCGCGTTCTGCTGCCTCCTCTCGATTCTCTCCGCAGGATGCGGGAAGAAAACCACCCCGGATTGGAATACGCCGGAGGATGCTCCGCGTGAATCCACGACGCAGCCGGAGCGTAATGCCGATCTTCAACCAACCCGGGAAGCGCCCGAAGCCGGCGCGAAAAGCGCAGCCACAGCTCCGACCGACAGCGATCCGCGGCGTGACGCAGGACATGCTCTGCGGTTCGTCGCCTACAATGTGGAGAACTGGCTTACAATGGAACGGTCCCTGCCCGATCGCAGCCGCGCGCAGGACGCCCCAAAACCGGAGGAGGAGAAGGAGGCCGTGGTCAATTTGCTGGTGAAAACAAAACCGGATGTGATCGGTCTTTGCGAAATCGGACACGAGGCCGACCTCGACGACCT
>CAZMUK010000043.1:0-12156 GCA_964569415.1 uncultured Luteolibacter sp.
AAACGGAGGGCAAAAGGCAAGGGGAAACTTGATGAAGGGTCTGTCCCTCTATAAAAATCATGAAGGGTCTGTCCCTCTATAAAAATCCACGACTTATTCGGCCTTAGCACCCTCCCACCGATGAACTGGCTAGGGCCAAAATGCGCGTGTTCGCTGACTCGTGTTCGCTGACTCCGCCATCGACTCCGCCATCGAAGCTGCCCGCAAGCGGCAGGCTGCGGCGAGTGGGTATCGGTGATGGCGAACATCGGAGGCTTTTCTCGCCTCTGTGTCTCCAGAGATGTCGCGGAGTCCCGCTTCCCCCTTCATGCTCTGCATTATTGAGGTTGGGGGCCCCCTACCCTGCTGGGGAAAATGCGCACTTCATGCCTCTCGTTGATGCTTGTTGGTCGTTGATCTGCCGAACGGCTGGTGGGCGTGAGGGGATGAAGTAATTGCCGCGGGAGGAAATCTCCCTTGTCATCAGGTGTCGATGGGGTACTGGATGGTCCATCTCCTGAATGGATAGAGACGGGCAAACGAGTGATCGTCGTGCGGTTCATGTCGTCGAGGGCGGCACGGTGCGGGGGTGGTCGGCTGCGGTGGTGGGGACGGTGGTGGCATTGGGGCTGTTGCAGGTTGCCGCTTATTTCGGGGGGGTGGATTGGCCAGCCTTTCACGGGGTGTTTTTCGTTTGTTTCGGAATTTTGATGCTGGGGTTTGTTCCTTCGGTTGAGTTTCCGCGGTGGTGGTGGTTTGCGGCGGGCTTGTTCTTTCTTCTGGCGATGGCGCAGTTCCTGCCAGCGGAGTGGGGAGGGATTCCCGGCTGGCGTCGCGGGTTGGAGGTACTCGGGGTGCGGACCGGGCCGTTGGTCGTCATTCAGGCCCGGCAGGCGGTGGAGTTGTTGCTTGTTTGGTTTCTGGGATTCGGGTGGGTTCTGTGGTTGGGAGGGTTCCGCGTGCGCGGGGCGGCTCCCGGGGTTCTCGCGCTTTTGTTCGCCTGCGCGGTAGCTGTGCATGCCTTGGTGGCGCGTTGGGCGGAGTTGACGGTGCCGGCGGCCGAGGGAGGGCTTCGCTCATTCGGGTTTTTTCCCAACCGGAACCATACTGCGTTGTTTCTCACGATGGGTGCCTTGAGCGGGGTAGGATGTTTGATCCAGAGTTTCCGGGATCGGAAATTCGCAATATCGGGTGTGGCCTTGGTCGCTGCATCGGTATGTTTGCGCGGGTTGGCCGTGTGGTCGGCCAGTCGTGCCGGGGTTGTGTTGTTCGGGATTGGTTTGCTGATGTGGTTGCCGATGCTCGGGCGGCGGTATCTTGGGCGCAACGGGTTGTGGGCGGTGGGGCTTTTCCTGGTTGCGGTGGTGGGGTTGTTCGTGATTGCCGACACCGAGGTTCGTGCGCGGATCGGCGGGACGGTGGACCGGGTGGGCGAAGTGATGGCCGGAGACGACGGAGGCGGGCGGCGCGGGCACGGGCAGTCCGGTCATCCCGAGTTTCGGATCCCGGTGGCCTTGGACACGGTTTCGATGATTGCGGACTTTCCACTCACCGGTGTGGGTTCGGGTCAGTTCGCGGCGGTGTTTCCGCAGTATCGCCGGGAAACCATCGGCGCCAATGATGCCGACAGTGTGCATCCCGAGAGTGATTGGTTGTGGGTGGCGGCGGAGGCCGGGATTCCGGCGGCCTTGGTATTGGGGGGCTTGGTGGTGGCCGCCGCGTTGTTTTCCTGGAAGCGGATCCGCAATGGCCGGCAGCGCGTGTTGCGGTCCGCCTGTCTGTGTGCCTCGCTTCTGTTGCCGCTGCACGGATGGTTCGATGTACCCGGTCACCGGATCGGCTTGGTGGGGTCGGCGGTGTTTTTGTACATGCTTTCCCTGCCTGTTTCCGATCGGGACCGGTCGCCTACGGGATCTTTGCGTTGGTTTCACCGGGTGGTGGGTTTGACGATGGTGGTCGTGGGTGTGTGGATGGTGCGGGTGCAGTGGTTCGGGGGCGAGGTGCCGTCGTTCCTTGCGGGTGATGTTGCGTGTCGCGAGGCCGGCATTCTCATCAAGCGGGACCAGGCCATGCAGAGGCAGGCCGAGTCCGGGGGGCGGGAGTATCTGCCGTCGGTGGCCGAGGATCCTTTGGAGGAGGCTGCGCGGGTATTGGCCGTGGCGCGGGAGCGCGCGCCCTTGCATCGGGGCGTTCGGAGGATGGAGGGGTACATTGCCCTGCACTACGACGACCGGTATGAGTTCGCGCGCAAATCGTTTGCGGTTGAGCGGGCCTTGGACCCTTCGTGGGTGGCCTTGCCGATGGGGCAGGCCCTGGCTTGGTCGCGTGCCGACCCCCGGGAGACGGTTCTTCTGTGGGAGGAGGCCTTGCGGCGGGCAGAGCGTGTGGATCTATTGCGCAAGGATGGTTCCGCTGCGGGGTTGGTGAAGTACCGGATCGCCGATGCCGTTCGTTTGGATTCCGTTCTCAGGAACGCCTGGGAGGCCCGGCATCCTGCGTCGGGCGCGAGGTGATACATGAGGAGCGGCTTGTTCCGGGTTGACATGGGTGGCTGATTTGGGTACTTTTCCTCTTGCGATGCCGAAGTTTGTGAAAATTTCAGGGTTTTTCCTGCTGGGGGTGCTTTTGCTCTCCCTGCCCGCGCAAGCAAGGCGCAGCATTTCCACCACGCCGCCCCCTTCGTCGGGGACCGTGATCAAGCAGGTGGTGAGCCCCAATTGAGGTTTTGGAGTTGTTTCTCCGCACCGCTTCATGCGGCGGGATTGAGGGTTGGTGGGTTTGCCCGATCGCGTGAGCAAAACCGCTTGCGTTCCGATCGGGAAGCGCACAATCTCGTTCCGTGAGATCGGGGGAATTTTCGAGCAGTTTGGCGGCGAGTGGTTTGCGCTTGGTGGCGGGCGTTTCGTTGTATGTTGCGGCTGGCACCGGTTTGCTTTGTGGTCAGGAGCCTTCATCGGGAGGATCCGGGCTTGGATTTCCCGGAACGGTGGATGGCGCGACAGCTCCGGTGGCCCCTGTCGCGGCGGGGGGATCCGGCGGTGGTGATGGCGGCGATTCTCTTGCGGTTCAGCCTTTGTCGGTGATTCCGTACACCGTGGTGCCATCCGGGGGAGACGAACCGGCGGCCACTCCCTTGGGTTTCGGAAAAGCCGCGGAAGGGGGCTCAACCGCGCCCGCAACTGGGTCGGCAACCCCGTCTGCGGTTGTCGCGGATGGCTTGCCGGAGTCGGCCGGGTCCGTCGAGCCCGCGCCGATGATCGAACCGGTGGTGGTTCCAAGTGTGGTGGAGCCTTTGCCGCCGGAGACGGTGGCGGAGGATGTGGTGCTTGAGGCCGGGGAAAACGCGTCTGCGACGGCCTCTGCCGAGGAGGAAGGTGTTTGGGAAGAATTCGACCGCAGTCTCGTGCGTTCCGTCCCTGGTTTCGGTTTGGGCTCCAATTTCCATCAGGGGTACGGATTGCCGACCTTGCGTCCGGGGACCGGCGGGACTTCGGTGCCGTGGTTCGGCATGACCAACATGAGGCCGCAGGGATTCGGGATCGGCGGTTCGCTCAGTGCCTTGTACGACACCAATCCCGGCTTGGGGTACGTCGAGCCCGGGGTGGCGGCCGGTTCGGGCGATTCCAGCGACGGGGATTTTTCCATTTCGCTGGGGGGATCCGCATCCTATGCCTCCAAGCCTTCCGACATCCGTTGGAGTCTGGCCACTTCCGCGGGGTACTCCGAGTATTTCAATCGAAGCGAATTGAGCGGATTCAATCTTGGGAGCGTTGCGGGAAACATCAACTACGACGGCGGCAAGCTCAACCTCGGTGCCGCCTTCAATGCCGGGTACGGCAGCGGGGCCAACCGCTACTATGGTGCGGTGGTGGACGAGTTCCAGTTCGGCTATGGTTTGAACGGGTCGTACGAGATCGGGCCCAAGACCTCGGTGCAGGGGTCCTTCGGGCAAAGTTTGGGTAGCGCGGACGGGTATTCCGACATCAGTTCCTTCAACGCCGGTCTGGGTCTCGGCTACCGGTATTCGCCGCGGACCCAGTTCAACGGCGGACTGGCTTATTCCGTCCAATCGGGCGACACCGGCGAGGATTTGATATCAATCGGCCCCAATGTCGGCATGAGTTACCAAGTCAGCAAGAAAGTGTCGGCAAGTGTCGGGCTGGGACTCAATTTCAACGAATACGGCAACGGCGAGTCGGTGGATCCCTCGTTTTCAACCTCCGCATCGCTCGCGTACCGTCCCTCCGAATTGTGGGGCATGAGTCTGGGAGTCAATCGCGGTTTCCAAGCCGATCCCGCGCGGGCGGGAGGATTCACCGAGAACACCTCGTTCCGGTTCGGGTACGACCGGCGGATCCTCATTGCCAGTTTCGGCATGGGGATTTCGTATGAGATGCGCGACGAGTTGGCGCCGTCCGGGGTGGGTGGGGGAGGAGGATCCAACGACGGGTACATCTCGATGGACTACTCGCTGGGCATCCCCTTCACTTTTGCCGGATGCGGGGGGGCTTTTTTCGTCCGCTATACCGATTCCGAGGCAGCGATCACCGCGCAGGACTCCGATTCCCTTCAGGTCGGAGTGAGTCTCGGCAAGTCGTTCTGAGCGTTGGCGGGCGCTGGTTTTCGCGGCCGTCCCTCACTCCTTCTTCGGTTCCGGGGCAGGAGCCTCAGGTCCCGGGATTCTCACGGCGGGCGATACCGCTTCGTAGTTTTCCGACCGTGGTTGCGGCGGAGTCACCACCATGCCGCCCGGTGTTTGCTGCACCGATCCGGTGGTGTTCGGCGAGGCAGCCGGTTGAGGTTTCGTCACCATGTCCTTGCGTTCCTTGAAGAGGGATTCGACCGACGACTTTTCGGTCAGGAAGTTGTGGCCCGCGAGTTTTGATTCCTTGGCGAGTTTCTCCTCGAGCGTCTTGAGGCGTGCCGCGAAGTCCGAGTCCCTTTGTTTCGCGTCCTCCGGTTTTTCATCGGCGGGCTTGGTGCGTTCCTTGCGGAGGTCCGCCTTCGTGTCGACCGTCAGCAGGACCTTGTCGGGCGACCCTTTCACCGGTGTGATTCCGAGCGTGTAGGTGAAGCCGTCCGAGGTGGTGATCACTGCCGTGCGTTTCGCCGGGGTGTCCGCTTGTTCGGCGAGTTTCCCCGGGGTCACCACATCGTCGAAGCGTGCGTAGGAGAGCAGCGATTTCAGCGGTGCTGTCGCGTCGGTGGCCGCCACCTCCTCCGGGCTGGCGCCCTCGATGCGGAACTCCGCCTCCGCGGTGTCGCGGACCATCCTCCAGGCCGGTGCAGCCGATCCCGGCAGGCTCACCGCCACCGACAGGATGTTTTCGACCGCGATGAAATCGCGCGAAAGCCAGTCGGGCACGGCGGTGGTGACGACCGGGAATGTTTCGTTGGTGGCGTAGAAGCCGGACTCATCGGCATGGTTGCGCACATAGCGGCCGACCGCCATGCCGCCGCCCATGAACGAATCCTCGCGGGAGCTGGCGATGCTTTTGCCGAGCGAGACCTTTGCCAGTTCCGTTCCCGTTTGGTCCTTGAGGGTGAGGGTGATGCCGCGGTCCTCGGGTTTGGAGGCCGACTCATCCATGCCGAAGCGCGGGGCGAAGGAAGGGCCTGCTTCCATGCCGCGGGTGACCTCCAGTTCCGAGAGGGTGCGGAGAAGTTCGCGGATTTTTGCGCCGTCGGCCGGGTAGTCCCCGCGTTGGGCGACCGTCCAGGAGCCGTCCTTTCGTTGGAGGGTCACCGACGAATCCGCGCCGGTGATTTCGAGGGTGCTCGTCCGGTCCGCCGGGAGGGATTCGAGGAGCGTTTGTCCTGCCGTGCGTTTGGTGGCTGCCGTGCTGTCGTCCTTCGAGGAGAACTTCACGATCGCGATGGCGGCGCCGAGGGCGGCGGCGATGGTCCAGAGGGTGGCGACCTGTCTCTTGTTCATGGCGTGGGGAAAACGGTGGGATTGGAAAATGGGTCAGCGTGCGCGGGTGGCGCGGCGGCGTGCGAAGAATAGCCCGAGTCCCGCCAGCACCACCAGCGAGGGCATGGCGGCCACATTCAGCAGCGTGACCTTGCCGGCGAGTTGGTCCTTCTGGCGGCGGAGGTCCTTTTCCTGTTCGCGGATCAGTTTCGAGTACTCCACCTGTTCCTTGCGGAGTTTGCGGATTTCCTGCTCCTGTTCCGGCGAGAGGTACAATTCCGAGCCGGCCGCCTTACTGGATTCCAATTGCGAGAGGCGTTCGCGGGCCGCGTTTTGTTTCTCCTCGAATTCGCGGATGCGGGAGCCGACTTTCTCGTCGAATTCCGCCTCCATTTTCTGGATGACCGTGAAGGGCCGTCGCACCGCCGAGCGCGAGCGTGAGCCGATGAGGTGTTTCGAGCCCACTGCTTGGTCGAGGATATTGAACAGCAGGGAGGCATTGCCGTTCACCGGACTGGCCATTTGCATTCCGGCGAACTCCTGCACATTGAACGCGAAGCGGTCGTAGAACGCGTCCACATCGGCGATCAGGAACACATTGCCCGGGGAGGACGACTCCTTGAGAGCGGCCGGTTGCGGTTTCGGGGCATCCTTCTCCTTGGCATCCTCCGGTTTTGGCGCCGGTGTTTCCGCGCCGGGTTTTCCGTTGGGGAATGCCGATTTGAAGGTTCCGGAGAGGTGGGTGACCAGATCGTAGGCCGTGCCCGAGGGGCGGAAATTTCTTCCGAGTGAGGGATCGAGTTGCGAGGCACGCATTGCATCGACGAGACCCGCGCCGTTGGTGGTGCGGATCAGGGTGTTGGCAGAAACACCGCCGCCGCCCGTGCGGGTGAAGGCGCCGGGGATCAGGAAGGTCACCGACTCCAGATCCTTGGTGATCACATTGTCCCCTTGCGGCATCGCCTCCGTCGGGAGCGTGAGCACCGCCATTCCTATGCGGTCGCCGCTGAGACGGGTCGCGTAAGCGGGGTCGGCCACCGCTTGGGACGCTTCGAAGGAAAGGCCCCACGCCGGCAGCAGCGTGGGCAGGCTGGAGCTGGTCGGTGCGCCGGGCATGCCCATCATCGGGTTGCCGCCGCCGGTCATTTGGGCGGCGATCGAGAAGGAGTCCAGGCAGGCTACCACCGTGCCGCCGGCGAGCAGGTATTGGTCGACCGCGAACTCCGCCTCCGGGGTGATTTCCGCCGGGTGGAGCAGGAGCAGGACTTTGATGTTTTTGGGATCGATCACCGGCGAGGCCATCGGGACTTCCTCCACTTCGAAGGACTGGCGGAGTTGTTGCACGATCACCCAGGGGCGCGACGGTGGTTGCCCTGGCATTTGCGGCGGTCCGCCCTGGATCGGCAGGGCCGACATGATTCCGATCCTCGGGCGGACCGGAGCGGTTACTTCGGCGATTGCCTTTGAGAGCCGGTATTCCAGCATGGTTTCGTCGCGCGGGTCGATGAACGGGAGTGTGCTGGTCTTGTCGAGGCAGGAGACGGCGATGCCGAAGTAGAGGTTTTCGTCATCCATTCGTTGGCCGCTGATGCCGTCGAGATTCGCCGAGTCCTCTGCATCGGTATCGGGTTGCGGGTCGAGGTTTTCGATGCGGATTCTGCCGTTGGAGAGCGATGCGTATTCGCGCAGCAGGTCGTCCACCCGGCGCATGTGGAGTTTCAATTCCTCGGGCATGTAGTCCGCGTTGCGCGATGCGTAGTAGCGGATCGAGACGGGCGTATCGAGTTCGGCGAGGATCGCCTTGGTGCCGTCGTTGAGAGTGTGGATTTGTTTTTCGGTGAAATCCACGCCGCGGTTGCCGAGCGGGGTGAGGGAGATCAGCCAGTTTGCGAGGATCGCGATGGCGGCGAGTGCGGTCACGCCGAGGGCGGCGCGGGTCACCGGGTGGGTGGGCTTCTTCGCGTTCGCGGGTTCGGCCGTTTTCGCCGGGGTGGCCGGGGTGTTTGTTGTCGAAGGTTTCTCGAGCTTCATGGCTGTCGGATTCCGTGGGATCGGAAAAGGGTTGGGGGAGGCGGTTTTCAGGCGCGTTTCGCCGAGAGGATCGCGCTGGTGCCGAGGAGCGATACGAGGATGAAGGAGCCGAACCAGACCATGTCCTGGAAGCGGAGCAGGCCGCGGTTGACCGAGCGGAAATGTTCCCACACGCCGAGCGAGGTCACGGCTTCCACGACGCCCGGGGAGGCCGCCTTGCGCAGTTCGCGGGTGAAATCATCGTAGCCGCAGAGCACCATCAGCACGCAGATCGCCACCGACACGATGAGGCAGACCACTTGGTCGCGGGTGCAGGAGGACACCAGCATCGTGATGGCGAGGAAGGTGCAGCAGACGAGGAAGCTGCCGATGTATCCCGCGAGGATCGCTCCGTTGTCCGGTTCACCGAGGTAATTCACCGTAAGCACGATCGGGAAGGTCAGGGCGAGTGCCGCGAGCCAGACTGTGGCGGCGGCGAGGAATTTTCCGAGGATCGCGTCCCAGGTCGACATCGGGAAGGTGCCGAGCAGTTCGATGGTTCCGGTGCGTTGTTCGTCGGACCAGAGGCGCATGCCGACGGCGGGGGCGAGCAGCATGTGGATCCAGGGGTGCCAGAAGAAGAATGTCCACTCCAGCGAGGCGTCGCCGATGCGCATGAAGTTGCCGAAGGTGAAGGTGAAACCCGTGGAGAGCACGAGGAAGATCACGATGATCGCGTAGGCCGTGGGTTGCGAGAAATAGCTCGTCAGTTCGCGGCGGTAGATGGTCAGGGCGTTCATGGGGAAGGGGAGGGAGCGGGGTGGCGGGGCCTTCAGGCGGCGGCTCCCGTGTCGCGCGAGGTTAGGCTGCGGAACAGTTCGTTGAGTGACGACGCGCCCGAATCCTTCAGCAGGCCGGCCGGGGTGCCGTCGGCGACGATTTTCCCGCGGTCGACGATGATCGTGCGGGTGCAGACCGCCTCCACTTCCTCGAGGATGTGGGTGGAGAACAGGATGGCGCGGTCCTTGCCGAGGCGTTTGATGAGTTGGCGCACTTCGTGTTTCTGGTTCGGGTCGAGGCCGTCGGTCGGTTCGTCGAGGACGAGCACTTGCGGGTCGTGGAGGAGTGCTTGGGCGAGGCAGGTGCGGTGACGGTATCCCTTCGAGAGGGTTTCGATCGACTGGTTGGCCACGCTGCCGAGGAAGCAGGTATCGATCGCCTTTTCCACCGCTTCCTTGCGGGAGGGTCCCTTGAGGCCGCGCACGCTGGCGCAGAACTTCAGGAAGCCCGTGACCGTCATGTCGTTGTAGAGCGGAGCGGATTCCGGCAGGTAGCCGATCCGGCGTTTTGCCTCGGCGGGTTTGTCGATCACCGAGATGCCGCAGACCTTGGCATCGCCCGAGCTGGGGGTGATGAAGCCGGTGATCATGCGCATTGTCGTCGATTTCCCGGCACCGTTGGGGCCGAGGAAGCCGAGGACTTCGCCTTTGGCGACTTGGAAGGAGAGGTGGTCAACGGCCAGTTTCGGGCCGAAATGTTTTGTCAGGTTCTCGACTTCGATCATCGGACGGAGGGGGTTGCCATTCCCTGGGTCCGGCGGGCCGGGATGACCTGCCGGGACGCCGCTTTTTGCCTCCGTAAAGCGGCGCCGGCAAGAGTTCCTGTCTAAAAAAAACGGGTGGGGCTGGTTTTACCAACTCGCCCGCAGTCCGACGATGGTTTGGAAGCCTGTTTCGTTCTGGCCCGAACCGTGGATGCGGTAATCCTCGTCGGTCAGGTTTTCGAGACCGAGGGTCAGTTCGAGGTTTTGGCGGATGTTCCAGCCGCCGTAGACGGATGCCATGGCGTAGCCCGGGGTCCCGTTGGTGGGGATGCGTTGGTCGTCATCGGCTTGGTCGGCGGCGGTGATGCGGTCCTCATTGGAGGCGGCGGTGATGCGGCCCTCGACCCAGAAGCGTCCGTCGGGATCATCCCAGCGCAGGGCGAGGGATCCGGTGAGCGGGTAGGAGCGGGACATCGGGCGGGAGTCGGGCATGCCGCCGAGGATTTCGGGGGATTCCTCGCGGCCTTCCTGCCACGCCGTGAATCCGCTGAGGGTCCATTGCGGTGCGAAGCGCCAAGCGCCGCCCAGTTCGAACCCGTAGGAGTAGGCCTCCGCGGCGTTGGTAGTGATGGAGCCGTCCGTGATGCCATCGCCATTGGTGTCGTAGCCGGTGTCGGTAATCAGGTCGTCGACTCCGGTGTGGAACACCGAGGCTTGGAGGGCGAACGATTCCGAGTCATGGCGGACGCCGGTTTCGAAGGTCAGGAACCGTTCCGGGTTCACATCCACCGAGCCGAGGGAGGCCGTTGAGGACTTCGAGGTTTGGTTGCCGGAAAGGTCGTTGAGGTTCGGGGCGCGGAAGGCCTGCGAGACGCCTCCGAACAGCCCCCAAGCGGGGTCGATCCGGTACATGGCGCGGAGGGAGCCCACCAGCGAGTCCCAATCGGCCGAGACCGAATTTTGCGGCGTGCCCGATGCATCGGTGAATCTTCCGAGGGTGGCGTCGGCGAACGAGTAGCGAGCGCCGGCGGTGATGGCGAGCGGATCGAGCGGTTTCCACTCGTACTGGGCGAAGGCGCCCGCGAGATGGTAGTCCGAGTCGTCCGCCACGGGCAGCAGTTCATCGCGGAACGAGCCCGCGGCATCCGTCTTGAAGCCGGAGGAGTCCACGGAATCTTGATAATAATCCACTCCGTATACCAGCAATCCCGGGCCGAGTCGCGACTCCAGTTGGATGTCGACTCCGAGGGTGTTCAGATCGATATCGGTCCGCCGGAGATCATCCTTCGAGGGGTTGCGGTTCTGGAACTCCGAGTCGCGCGAGGTCTGCCACGAGAGGGTGGTGCTCCAGCGGCGGACGGCGGCGCCGGATGAATCGTCCTTTCCCTCGTGGCGCAGGTAGGTCAGCGAGCGTTCCTGGTCGTAGGTGTTCGCCGTGAACTCCCCCGGGGCTGCCACATGGGTTCCGTGGATCCATCCCGGATTTGCAAGGGTGCGGTGCCAGCGTGAGACATCATCCTGGTTCACCGAGTAGTGGGCGAAGGTCAGGGTATTGCGCGGGTCGACGGCCCATCCCGCCTTGAGGTCGAAGTCCTGTTCCGGGTAGCCCGTGCCGCGCATGCGGCCGACCGCGCCGTCCTCGATGTCCCCGAAGTCCTTGATGCTGGCCCCCAGTATCACGCCGAAGCGTCCGCCCACGCCTGTCTCCGCCTCGACGCGGCCGATGTGGCTTCCTTGGCCGCTGGATCGGAACTCGTAGAAAGCCGAACCTTTTTGATAAAAGTTTCCTTCGCTTTGGTTGTTGAATTCCGGTGATTTCCCGAACAGATTGACCGTGCCGCCGCCGGCGTCGGATCCGTAGAGCACCGATCCCTGGTTGCGGACCAGTTCGATGTGGTCGACCGAGAGCGGGTCCACCGTATTCCAGTACTGGACCGGGCCGCCGCGCCAGGTCGAGTTGTTGAGGCGCACGCCGTCGAAGAGCAGGAGGTTTTGTCTGCCGGTGAAGCCGCGGATGAAGGGGGAGCCGTGGCCGTGGGTGGTTTTCTGCACGAGGATTCCGGGAGTGTAGCGCAGTGCGTCCGGGATGCTGCGGCGGGCCGTGTCGCGCAGGAAGGCCGAGTCGATCGTTTCCACCGAGTAGGGAGCCTCGGAGCTTTCCTCGCTGATGCGGGAAGCGGTGACGATCAGGGGGGTGCCGGCATCCGGGGTGCTTGCCGCGGGTGCGGTGTTTTGGGCGTGGAGGCCCGGGTTTGCAGCGAGGAGCAGTGCAGCCAGGGGGAGGGGTTTCATGCGCCGCGATGAGGGCAAGGTCTCCCGCCGACGGTCAATCCTGCCGGGCGGACGGATTACGTTCATTGCCGTGCTTTCGTGGTCGATATCCTGCCCTTCAGCCATCATTGTCCGGGTTGGTTCCGAGTCGGCGCAGTTTCCGGCAGAGGGTGGCGCGGCGGACTTTCAAAGTCGTGGCGAGGCGTCGTCCGTGCCGCTCGGATCCGGAGTCCACCCATTGCGGGCTTGCCGTGAAACTTTGATCCGCAAGCTGATGTTTTTCCGCTTTCTGGCATGTCTTTTGCGATCGGGTGCCGCGGAGCGTCGGTCATTTCTCCGGCGTTCCGCCCCGTGCCGAAGGCACACCAACCACACCCCCCAACCCCCCGCGCCGGAGGGTCGCGTGGTCCCCCGGGTGTGGGAGCCAGGCGTGGGCGGG
>CAZMUK010000043.1:12166-22179 GCA_964569415.1 uncultured Luteolibacter sp.
TCTGTTTGATCCATTCGTTCGCGGCCCTGCGGCCATCACCCTCCCGCCCGGGTTCTCCCTGCGGCATCGTCCTCCGTTTGTTCTGCGCGATCGTTGCGGTCTTTTTTGTCCCGCTGTTGCCGGCGGGGGCCGCCTTCACGCTCGGGAATCTCGTCGTCGAGCGGATCGGCGACGGCGGCATCTCCTTGAGCGGTGCCGCGACCCAGATCTCGGTGCTGGAGGTCAGCCCCGGCGGCGCGGTCGTCCAGACGATCTCCTTCGATACCTCCGGTTCCAACCAGCAGACCGATGCGGGATCGGCCCAGAGCAACGGGTACCTCAACGCGTACACTTCCGGCACGAACACCTATGTGTCCGTCCCCGGGCATGACGCCGTCTCGGGAAGTGCCGGAATCGCGACGACCAACACCAAGGCAAACTCCATTCTGGACGGGAGCGGCAGCGTGGTCAGCCGCACCCTTTTTCCGACCGGGGGGCCGTCCGCAACGCCGCGTTCGCCGTTTTCCGGGAGCAACTTCCGCTCGAGCATCGCCACGAGCGGCAGCACTTTTTACGCCGCGGGCAACTCGACCGGTTCGCCGAACACCGGCGGCATGTGGTACTTCAACGGCACCTCGTTCACGCAGATCAGCGGCACCGCGTCATCGGTGGGCGTCACCAACATCCGGAATGCGGAAATCTACAACGGCCAATTGTATCATTCGAGCGCCTCTGGCAGTTTCCTCGGCATCAGCGCGCTGGGCACGGGATTGCCGACCACCTCCGGCCAGTTGCCGTCGCTGGCGATCGACATGGGTGCGGGCGCGAGTCCGTACGGGTTTGTGATGTTCGACACCAACAACGACAGCACCCTTGATCTCGCATACATTGCCGACGACCGCAGTGCAGCGGGGGGCGGATTGCAGAAATGGACATTCGACGGGTCGGCATGGTCGAGCGTCTGGTCGGTGCTTGTGAGCGGCACATCGGATGTGCTCCAGACGGGTACCGGAACGGGTTTCGCCGGCCTCAGGGGGCTGGCCGGCAGCTGGAGTGCGGTGAGCGGGGCCACCCTTTACGCCACAACGGCTGCGGGGACCCAGAACAACTCCCTGATTTCCATTCTCGACAGCGGCACTTCCGCTCCGGGCAGCTACACGACCCTGCTGAGATCGGGATCCAACCAAGTTTTCCGCGGGGTGGATGTCCTGTCTGTTCCCGAGCCTTCCTGTGCGGTGCTTCTTTGCGGAATGATGACCATGGCGCTGCTGCGTCGGTCGAGGCGTTGCTGAGCTCGGTGGGCCCGCTGGGCAGGGTTTCCTGCGGAACCGGGTGCCGTGAGGCGCCCGGTTCTTTGTTCCGGCTTTCCCCGGTTCCGTTCGCGGTCGATATCCTGCCCTTCAGCCGTCCTCGTCCGGGTCGGTTCCGAGTCGGCGCAATTTTTGGCGGAGGGTGGCGCGGTGGACTTTCAACGCCGTGGCGAGGCGCGTCGGGCGGTCGTCGAAGCGAGCGAGCAGGTCGCGCAGGAGGATCCGTTCCAGTTCGTCGAGCAAGGAGTCGTAGGTGGGCGGCTCGTCGGTTTCGCGGGTGCCCATCCGTCCGTCGAGCCAGCGTGCGAGGCAGCTCTCCAATTCCGCGGGCGCGCATCCCGGCCGGCCTGCCTCCGCCACATGGGGAGGGAGGTGGCTGAGAAAGATCGGGCCGCCGCGGCTGAGGGCGCAGGCGTTGTCGAGCACATGACGGAGTTCCCGGACATTTCCCGGCCAAGGGTAGGCTTGGAGGGCGGAGAGCACCGGGTCGGTGAGGGGAGGTGGGCTGGATCCCCCGCGGAGAGCTGTGAAATAGTTTGCAAGCGCGGGAATGTCGGCGCTGCGTTCGCGGAGGGGCGGCAGCGGAATGAGCAGCGTGTTGAGGCAGTAGAACAGGTCCTCGCGCAGTGTATTTGCCTCGCGGGCCGCTTGTGGATCGGCCGAGGTGGTTGCCAGCACCTGCGGGCGGTTCTCGTTCGTTGGCTGCGAGAGCCAATCAGCCAGCGCCGACTGCACCGAATGATTCCAATCGGTGATTTCATCGAAGACCAGGGTACCGCAGTCGGGGATGGGGAACGGGTTCGGGCTGGAGCGGGGGTCGAGGATGCGCAGCTCCTTTCCCGCGCGGCTGCCGTGGGCGTGGATCACGGATGCGGCGAGGCTTTTGCCTGATCCGCCGGGTCCGGTGATGAGGGCGGGAGACCCGCTGGCGCAGGCGCGGGCGATGCCGACGAAGGCATCGCGGAGACAGGGTGCGGCGCCGATCAGGGTGGCCGTGAGCGGGGGAATTGTGGCCTGTTTCGGCGCCTTGTGCGGGTGGAGAGGGTTTGGAGCGAGCAGGGCGGCGAGGGTTTGTTCGAAGTTCCGGAGGTCGAGTGGCTTGGTCAGGTAGGCCGTGGCACCGCCGCGGTTCGAACCGATCGCATGGTCGAGTGTCGCGTGGGCGGTGATGACCATCACCGGCAGATTTGGTTGCGATTTGCGGAGGTCTGCGAGGAGATCGAGTCCGCTGCGGTCGGGCAGTCCGATATCGAGGACCACCGCATCGAAGGGTTGGGTCTCCACCTCCTTTGCAGCCGCTGCCGCGGATGCTGCGAGCGAGGGCAGGTGACCCATCCGGCGCACCAGCATGGCGAGGCCGGTGCCCAGCGCGTGTTCGTCTTCGATGATCAGGACGGCGGCGGGTTTCATGGGTGGCGCGGAGGAAAGGATGCTTCGCATTCGGCCGGGCAAGAGGCAAGGGTCACCCGGACCCGGGCGCCTCCTTGTGGGTTGTTTTCCGCGGTCAGGGATCCGCCGTGTGCCTCACAGATGGCGCGGGCCACCGCGATGCCGAGGCCCATGCCGCCCTCTTTTCCCGAGAGGAATGGTTCGCCGAGCCGGGAGAGCCATTCCGGCGGAAATCCCGGTCCTTCGTCCTCGATGATGGCCGAGAGCCAGGGTTCCGAAGACTCCGTGCGGATGGTGATGGTCGAACCCGGCGGGGAGGCCTGGATCGCGTTGCGCAAGAGATTCACGAGCACTTGTTGAAGGCGTTGGCGGTCCGCAAGCACGGTGGGTGAGTCCGGGGTCGGGGTTTCTCGGAAATCCAATGCTACCTTCGCGTGTGCGGCCTGCGGGGAAAGCAGGTCGATCGCTTGGCGCAGTGCCCCGGCGAGATGGGTCGCGCTTCGTTTCGGCGGAGCCGGGTTGGCGTAGCCCATCCACTGGCTCACCAGATCCTCGATGCGTTCCGCCTCCGATTCGATCAGTCGCCGGGATGGTCCCGACTCCGCGGGGGGTGCGTGTTCCAACAACTGCGCGTGGAGGCGGATGGCCGACACCGGATTGCGGATTTCGTGGGCGAGGGAAGCCGCCATGCGGCCGAGCAGGGCCTGGCGTTCCGCTGTGCGGCGTTTCTCCCGTTCCGAAACCAGGCTGCGGTGGGTGGCGTCGAGCGTGCGTGCGAGTTGGCCGATCTCGTCCTTTCTGGAAAGCGGCAGGGCGGGCCATTCCGTTTCGGATCCGACGAGCGGGAGGCTGTCGGCCAGTTTGCGCAACGGGCGCGCGATGTGGAGAGACAATCCGATGGCCAGGGAGAGGGACAGCATCCAGAACAAGCCGAGCAGCCAGCGGGTTTCCGGGCGTTTCCACGCGGGCGCGGTGCCGCCCGGGTCCTTGAGGAACAGCGTCTGCCAACCATCGTTTCCGGGCCAGAGCACTGCCCACGAACCATCCGTGCGCACCGTGAGCCGGCCGGTTTCGCCGGGTAGCGCACCCGGCTCGGGCAGGGATCCTGTGGCGCCGATGGTGGTGCGGGACGCCGTGTGGAGGAAGAGCACCCGGGCGCCGATGATTTCGCCGAGTTGGGCGGCCATGCGCGGGCTTTGGGGCAGCCGGTTGCGGGTGAGGAACTCCCCGTTGGTGCGGGCGAGGTTGCGGAACGACTCCTGTTCCGAATTCACGAAGTGGGTTTCCAGCGCGTGCAGCATGGCCAGCGAGCCACCGGTGAGGAACAGCGCCACCGCCGCGCTCATCCACCACGCGAGGCTTCTGCCGCGGGGTTCAGGGAGGCTTGCGGGTTGCGGCACGGATCCTGTTTCCCTGATTCGTATCGGTCCGGAAATCCCAAAATGCCGCGTTGCAGTTCGTTCGGGCGCGGGAGTGCCGGGATCTCATCCCGATCTTGCCAAGCTGGGGAATTTCTGTCGTGATGTCCCTCTGATGCAAACCCTCCGGCTTCCGGAAGAGTGTGGCGTGATGGTGTTGGGAGAGTGCACCTTGTTTCCCCATGGCGGGCTGCCGTTGCATATCTTCGAGCCCCGGTACCGGCGGATGCTTTCCGACGCGCTCGAGGGGGATTGTTTTTTCGCGGTCGCGAAACTCAACGGTTGCGAGAGCCTCAAGACCGATCTTCATGCCTGCACTTCACCGGTGGGCACCATCGGGTTGGTACGTGCGAGCCGGGAGCAGGAGGACGGCAGTTCGCATTTGCTGTTGCACGGGGTGATGCGTGTGAGGTTTCTCGAATGGCTTGCCGAGCGGCCCTATCCCTTCGCGCGCATCGAGCCCGTGCCTTCGGTGTTCGAGCCCGCGGAGAAGGCGGTTGCGGCGATGAAGACCCTGCGCGGCTCGGTCGAGGACGCGCTGCGGTTGCTTCCCGCGGAAGTGCGGGACGGGGTGCTTTCCCTGCTCGACCGCGCCGAGGAGCCGGGGTTGATGACCGACATCATTTGCCAGCAGTTCGTGCACGAGCCCGATCTCCGGCAGCGTTTGCTCGAGACGGAGTCGGTCGGCGACCGCATCCCGGTGATCTGCGAGTACTTGCGGTTGGCCAGCGAGGCGGCAGAGGGTGGTTGAGGGCGCTCCGCGTGCTGCGCCTTGCAAGACGGCCCTGGTCCTGATCGGATTGCGGCCATGGGCGATTGGATCGGCGTCGGACTCTTGCTGCTCGGGGCATTGCAGTCGTTCGTGCTTCTGTTGTTGCTTGGCCGGGTATCGCGGCTCGGGGCCTTGCTTTCGAGCGTGGTGAGCGGTGGGCGGGGCAAGGCCGAGGATTCCGCATCCGGCGGTTCCGCTGCGGGTGCCTCCGATGCCGCTTCGGCTGGGGCTTTCGCCGAATTTCTCGCCGAGGACCGCTCCCGGGAGGCCCTGCCCAAGAGGGAACTCTTCGCCGCGTATCGCAAGTGGCGACAGCAAAAGGGACTCAACTGGACTCCTCCGTGAGTCGGGCCGGGTTCGGGATGCTTCGGGCTGCCGCAATTTCAGGCGATCCTCTTTTTTCCATTGCCAGCCGTCCACCTGTTTGCATCCTCCCCGCGCGCCGGGTGCCCGTGCAACCGGTTCCGGGACTCCGGTCCCGCTTCCATCCGAGCTTGCCATGGCGAACATCTTTCCGCGCTGGACCAACCTGCTGCCCTTGAAGCTGGCGGTTTGCGCCGGATCGGTCGCCGCAGGGGTGGGTCTCGCCTTCAGTTATTACGCGACGCCGAAGGCCCTCAATGTGGGTTATCAACCGTCGCAGCCCATTCCGTTTTCCCACAAGATCCATGTCGATCAACTCGGGCTGGACTGTCGGTACTGCCACTCCTTCGCCGATGTGTCGGGTCATTCGAATGTTCCGACCGGCAGCACCTGTTGGAATTGCCACCAGCATGTGCGGCGCGACAGCCCGAAGCTCGCGCCCCTGCACCGCTCGATGAATCCCCAGTATCCGGGATACGACGGCAAGCCGATCCAGTGGGTGCGCGTGCACAAGTCGCCCGACTATGTGTATTTCAACCATGCCGCCCACATCAACCGCGGCATTTCCTGCCAGTCCTGCCACGGCGATGTGCACAAGATGGAGACCGTGTGGCAGGACCAACCGCACTCGATGGCGTGGTGCCTTGATTGCCACCGCGCCCCGGAAACCCATCTCCGTCCGCTCGAGGAGGTGTTCAATTTCTCCTACGGCGACACCGATGCCGCGCGGTACGCGCCCGAGGGTGCGGTCAAGACCACCGAGGACCTGGGACGCAAGCTCAAGGAGCAGTTCCAGGTGAAACCCAAGGCCAGCTGCGCCACCTGCCATCATTGAGCCGCGGCCGACCCCTTTCCGAACGAACTTCATGAGCAAGCGCATCTGGCAGCATCCCGAGGTACCCGCCGACGAGACCACCGTCTCCTGGGTGAGTCCGGGTCAGTTGCGCGACAGTGCGGAATTCCGCAACTGGTTGGAGAGGGAGTTCCCGCAAGGGGCCGCCGAAATGCAGGGGGACGAAGATGCCGACCAGTCGCGTCGCAGTTTCCTCAAGCTGATGGGTGCCTCCACCGCGCTGGCCGGATTGGGCATGGCCGCCTGCCGGAGGCCGGAGTCCTACATCGTCCCCTACGCGAAGGCCCCCGAGTGGGTGATTCCCGGCAAGGCCACTTATTACGCGTCGTCCATGCCCACCGCCGCCGGTGCCGTGCCGCTGGTGGTGACCACCTACGAAGGGCGGCCTACCAAGGTAGGGCCCAACACCCTTCATCCCGATGCCTCCGGTACCGACGCTTTCGCGCAGGCCTCGGTGCTTGACCTCTATTCCCCCTCGCGGTCGCGCGCGGTACTGAAGAACGGCAAGCCCGCCAAGCGCAAGGAACTCGAGGCGGTGATCGCCGCGCTCGCCAAGGACAAGGGGGCGAAGATCGCGTTCGTATCCGGTCTCGACGACTCACCGACCCGCAACCGGCTCCGCGAAGAGCTTGCCGCGAAATTTCCGTCGGCTCGTTTCTACGCCCACGAGGCCCTTGCCGGTGCCGGCGTTTCCAAGGCGCTCGGCGACGGCGTTCGCGCGGTGACGGATTTCTCAAAGGCGGATGTGATCCTCTCGCTCGACTGCGATTTCGCCGGGCTGGATCCGCAAGGACCGGTGACTCCCTTCTTCGACAGGCGCAAGCCCGAGGGAAAAGGCTATCAGGCCACGCCCGATGCGGCGTCGATGAACCGTCTGTATGTCGTCGAGTCCGCCTTCACCCTCACCGGCGGTATGGCCGACCACCGTCTGCGCGTGGCTCCCAGCCTGCTGGAAGCGGTTGTGCGGGTGATCGCAAAGGAACTGGGCATTGCCGTGAACGCCGAGGTTTCCGCGAGGGAGCTTTCATGGATCCGCCCGATGGTGGCTGACCTCAAAGCGCATGCGGGTCGCTCGGCGGTGCTCGCAGGCTCCCGTCTGTCGGCCGCCGTCCAAGGCCTCGTGTTTCAAATCAACACCGTCCTCGGCAATGCCGGCGGCGACCGTCCGGTGCGACGGGTGCAGACCGGCAATACCCGCCTCGGTGGACTCGCGGAACTCGGTACCGATATCGCCGCGGGCGCGGTCGACACCGTGGTGCTCGCCACTCCGTCCAACCCGGTATACGATGCTCCCTCCGACCTCGGCTTCGCGGAAACCCTGAAGACGGCGGCGACCGTCATTCATCTCGGCCAGCGCACCGACGCCACCGCGCATGCGGCGACCTGGCATGTGCCTGCCGCGCATTACCTTGAGTCCTGGGGCGATGCCTGCAGCGCCAATGGTGTTCACACGGTGGTGCAACCGATGATTCTTCCGCTCTACAGGGATTGCGTTTCCGAGATCGAACTCCTGCTCGCGTTGCTCTCCGAGGACGGTTCCCTTGTCAGCGGCGAAGGCAAGGACGGAGCACCCTCGCCGGCGCACGACGCCGTGAGGAAAACCTTCGCGGCCGCGGCTGGCGACGGGGAGGCTGCCTGGAAAAAACTTCTGCGCGACGGGTTCGCCGCGGAGACCTCTTATCGCGATGCGACCTCCCCGACCCGGTTGGAGACGGTCGCCGCGGAGATAAAGGCACCCTCCGCCACATCGCTCGATGTGGTCTTTGCCGCCGATGCCTCGGTCTACGACGGCCGCTGGATCGACAACGCGTGGCTGCAGGAAACACCGGATCCGGTTTCCAAGCTCGCCTGGGACAACGCGGCGCTGATCGCTCCGCAGACGGCGAAGGATCTCGGCATCTACGACCACCTCGTCGAGCCCGAACCGGAGACCGAAGTCCTCGGTGTGAAAGGCAAATACGCCGATGTCGGCCCCGATGGCGAAGGTTTGAGCTGCAAGAACCGCCTCATCACCATCACCCTCGACGGCAAGTCGCTCGAGATCCCGGCGATGATTTCCTTCGGTCAGGCCGAGCACACGATCGTGATCCCCCTCGGTTACGGCCAGGGCTTCGACCGTGACGACGAACTCGGCCGCGGTCCGCGCAACGAGTCCCATGTCGGGCTGGTGGGCGTGAACCGGGGTTTCGACGCCTATCCGCTGCGCGGCTCCGCCACTTCCTATTTCGCGCAAGGCGCCACGGTCGCGCTTGCCGGGAACCGGCGCTACAGCCTCGCCGTCACCCAGGAGCACCTCGCGATGTACGGCCGCGCCCTCGCACGCGAGGTGTCGACCATGAAGGATCCGCTCAAAGGCTCCTTCCGCACCCAGCTCGCCGGAGTCGCCAAGCAGGGCAACGATTCCCACGCGCCGCCGAATGTCTATCTCTACAAGCCCGAGAACCGCAAGGGCGAGTACCTCATCAACGACCCACTCCACCAATGGGGGATGTCGATCGATCTTTCCTCCTGCATGGGATGCACCGCCTGTTCGGTGGCCTGCCAGGCGGAGAACAATATTCCGGTGGTCGGCAAGGAGCAGACCGCCCGCGGCCGCGAGATGCACTGGATCCGCATGGACCGCTACTACGCATCGCAGAAGGACAACACCTTCGATCCCGGCAACCCCGCGGTGGTTCCGCAGCCGGTGGCCTGCGTGCATTGCGAGTCCGCCCCATGCGAGGTGGTTTGCCCGGTCAACGCCACGGTACACACCGAGGACGGCCTCAACGCGATGGCCTACAACCGCTGCATCGGCACCCGGTACTGCGCCAACAACTGCCCCTACAAGGCGCGTCGCTTCAATTTCTTCGACTACAACAAGCGCAACCCGCTCATCAAACACAACCTCAACCGCGGTCCGCTGGGTGTGAGGAAGGATGGCGAGGCGGAGCACCTGCAGAAGAACCCGAATGTCACGGTGCGGATGCGCGGCGTGATGGAGAAATGCACGTACTGCGTGCAGCGCCTCAAGGACGCGGTGATCCGCCAGAAGGGACGCCAAAAGGAGGAGTCGCTCGAGGCCGGCCGTGTCTCCACCGAAATGAAGGTCGGCACCTCCACCCTGCGGATCCCCGTCGATTCGGTGAAGACCGCCTGCCAGGAGGCCTGCCCGGCCAACGCCATCACCTTCGGCAATCTTCTCGACGGCGAGGCCTCCGCCCTCGGCCGCACGAGGAAACTCGAGCGCGGTTACGACCTGCTTCACTACATCGGCACCCGTCCGCGCACGAATTACCTCGCCCGCGTCAAGAACCCCAACCCTGCGATGCCCGACGCGCCGTTCATCGGCAAGGCCACCATCCACATGGTCTGATCCCGCCATCCCTTTTCCCGACACAGGCATGTCCGCAAGCACCCAGACCGCTCCCGAACGCCGGACGGAAGTCAAACTTCCGGTCCTGGAGCGCGAGAAATTGATCCTCAACGGAAGGTCCCTCCATTGGATCACCGACCGGATTTGCGGCGTGCTGGAGAACCGCCAACCTGGCATTTGGTGGCTCCTTTTCCTGCCCTCGGCCCTCATCGCGATGATCGGTGTGGGCGTCGGTTTGTTCCACCTCGTCTCCACAGGAGTCGGCATCTGGGGAAACACCAACCGCGTGATGTGGGGCTGGCCGATCGTAAACTTCGTGTTCTGGATCGGCATCGGCCACGCCGGAACCCTCATTTCCGCGATCCTGTTCCTCACCCGCCAGAACTGGCGCACCTCGATCAACCGCGCCGCCGAGGCGATGACCATTTTCGCGGTGATGTGCGCGGGCATCTTCCCGGCCTTCCATGTCGGCCGCGTCTGGTTTGCGTGGTTCCTCGCGCCCGTGCCGAACTCGAACGCGATCTGGCAGAACTTCAAGTCGCCGCTGCTGTGGGACGTGTTCGCGGTATCCACC